>NZ_JBHTVA010000008.1:149112-186216 GCF_042793325.1 Embleya sp. NPDC056575 | reverse complement strand
GCCCTGATATACACCTCCGGGCCCCGCCGCGGGCCCCCCCCCCCCCCCCCACGGCAGCGGAACGGCCGGACGGGTCGCCCACCCGCGCCCGACCGGCGTTCGGGGACACCGACCGCGGTCGGTGTCGCGGCGGTCGGTCAGAGCAGGTAGCGGGTGACCGAGTCGATCACGCAGGCCGGCTTGGCCGATCCCTCGATCTCGACGGTGATGCGGTTGACCACCTGGACGCCCCCGGCGATGTCCGCGACCGCCACGATCTCCGCGCCGCCGCGGACCCGCGAGCCGACCGGGACCGGGGCCGGGAAGCGCACCTTCTCCATGCCGTAGTTCACCCCCATCGAGATGTTGCGCACCTCCAGGATCTGCGGCAGGAAGAGGTTGGACAGCGCCAGGGTCAGGTAGCCGTGCGCGATCGGCGTGCCGAACGGACCCTCCTTCGCCTTCTCCACGTCGACGTGGATCCACTGGTGGTCCCCGGTCGCGTCGGCGAACAGGTTGATCCGCTCCTGGGTGATCTCCAGCCAGTCGCTGTGGCCCAGGTGTTTGCCCACCGCGTCCTTGATCTGCCGGAGGTCGGTGAAGACGGTGACCGCCATGGGTGCTCCGATCGTTTCTGATGGTCTGTCAGATCAGCTGCTCCGGGTATACCAGACCGCCTCCGACGAGGCGTTTCGGGGACGCCCGGCGGCGCTCAGCCGATCGGGATCCAGGCCACCTGGCGCACGTCGGCGAGCCGGTCGACGGAGATGCCCGCGGCCGAGACGGTCCACAACTCGTCGCCCACCACCAGCGAGCGCAGGATCCTGGAGTCGGGGTGGGTGACCCGGCCCACCTCGACGATCCGGGTGCCGTCGACGCGCAACACCAGCGCGTAGGAGCCGCGCGTGCCCGGGTACTTCTCGCCGGGGGCGATCTGCGTGCGGTCGGGTATCGAGTAGGCACCGGTCACCGGCACCACCACGGTGCCGTCCTTGGGCCAGTACAGGAACGCGTGCGCGTCCTGCTCCGCCTGCGAGCTGCCGCCGGGGATCGTGTACTGCGCGACCCGGGCCGGATCGGCCAGGGTGCGTACGTCGAACAGGGACACCTGGGTGCCCAGGCGCATGCCGCCGTCGGTGGCGTCCTGGCCGACGCCGATCAGCCGGCCGTCGGCGATCGGGTGGAGGTAGGCCGAGTAGCCGTTGATCTTCAGTTCGCCGACGGCGCGGGGATTGCGCGGGTCGCTCAGGTCGATCGTGTACAGCGGGTCGGTCTGCCGGAAGGTCACCACGTAGGCGATCGGCCCGGCGAAGCGCACGCCCATGATCCGCTCGGTGCGGCCGAGTCCGCCCACCCGGCCGATCTGGGTCAGCTTGTCGCCGTTGCGGGCCAGCACGGTGATCGCCGATTCGCTGCTCGAACGTGGGGCGATCGGGGGCTGCGCGGTCGGCGGCCGGGCGCTCGGCATGCTCGGCGGGGTCGGTCGGGTGTCGGTGCCGTCGCTCGGCGCGATGGCGGACCCGGACGAGCCGTCGGGGGCGCTGCCGGGCACCGAGCCGGCCGGGGCCGCGCTGCCCTGGGCGGCGCTCGGCGCGAAGGTGTCGGGCTTGGCGGTGCCCGGCGCGCCCGGCACCGAACCGCCCGGTGCGGTGGTGCTTCGGGTGGTGCCACCGGGCGGGATGTTGCCGGGGCCGCTCTGCGGGATCGTCGGGTCGCCCGGGCTCAGGGTCGTTGCCACTCGCAGGTTGCCGCCGAGTTCGGACATCGCGTACTGGTTGACCATCGTGCCGGGGACCACGCCGGTGGCGACCAGCTTCGGGGTGCCCTTGCCGGAGATGTCGAGCTGGTTGATCGCGGTGGTCGTGGTCGGCGGGCCGCCGCCGACCACCTTCGCGTCTTTCGAGACGGCGCGCCGGGAGGCGGTGGTCGCCAGGTAGAGGTTGGACTCCGAGGCGTACACGTTGTTCACGTCGGCGGCCACCGTCACCGGGTCGCCCTTGTCCAGGTCGCGGGTCAGGTCGAAGGACAACACGCTCAGTGTCGCGGCGCCGGTGTGTCCCGGCTCGCCCGCTCGGCTCGCCGGGCGGCTGACCCGGTCGCAGCCGACCAGGTCGCCGGATTCGGTGCGGCCGTTCGCGGCGAGGGTGAACTGCGGCAGCCAGTCCCCGACGGTCGAGCGGCGGATCCGGTCGACGGCCTTGTCCCTGTCCGAGGTCCGGTACGTCGACATGTTCAGGCGCGGACGCGAGCGCACCACGATGCGCGCGGTGCTGCCGATCTGGCGCGCGTCGGCGTAGGCGCCGTCCACGGTCAGGTCGCCCAGGCTGCGCGGCGCACCGGTGAGGTCGACCAGGACGAAGCGCGCCCGCATGTTCGTCCCCGGCAGTCCCGGATCGCCGGGGATCGGCGCCATCTTGCCCGAACCGCCCTTGCTCTTCGGCAGGTTCGCGCCGGCGTCCAGGATCAGCAGGGCCCGGTCGCCGGACAACAACAGCTCGGTCGCGCGCGCCCCCGGCACGGCCAGCGACCCGGTGACCTTGTGGGTGGCGGTGTCGACCACGGTCAACCGCCCGTCGGCCACGGTCAGTACCCGGCGCCCGTCGCTCTTGACCAGGTCGGGCTCGTCGACGCCGACCTCCTGGGTGTTCGTGGTCGAGTGCTCCGGCGTGGTGGGCGCGGCGGGCGCGGCCAGATCCGCCGACATGCCCTCCGCCGCCTTGGGCGCGGCGGCCGGAGCGCCGACGTCCGGCTTCCCGTCGACGGGCACCGACCGGGTGTTCTCGTCCATGCTCCGCAGCGCCGCCGCGCGGAAGTCGTCGACCAGCGCGCCACACGAGTCGAACGCGGTCAGCCGTACCGACTCGGTGTTCGAGGCGGATGTGCGCTGCGGGTCCGGCTTGGAGCCGCCACCGGAAGAGGTGCAGCCGCCGACGACGAGTCCCGCCGCCAGCACGAATATCGGCAGGGCCGCGGCCCCGCGCGTGGAACCGTCGTGGATTCGCATGGCCCTGTGACGGAGCGGCTCGCAAAGCGGTTCCCTCGCCGCCGAAGAGGGTCGGAAACCGGCCCGGACGGGCCGGCCGCCGCTTGCGCGACGGGCGCCGTGGGGCGGATCCGGGTCATCCTTGCGGCTGTTGTCTCGGGGTCGGGCCAAGGGTTATCCCTGATGGACCACGCTCCGTTCACGGCGCATGCTGTACGGAGCCGTGTGCACAGCGAGAGGAGCCGCGCATGCACCCGAATTCCGGTCCTCATCCACCCCATTGGTACGGCATGCCGCCGCACATGCGGGTGGGCGACGCGGATCGTGAGCGCACGATCGAGCACTTGAAGTTCGCGTTCGGCGAAGGCCGGTTGACCGCCGACGAGTTCGAGGAGCGGGTGGCCTCCGCGCTGGCCGGGAAGACCCGGGCGGATCTGGAGAGGCTGCTCGAGGACCTGTTGATGCCGATGCCGGCTCCACCGCCGCTCGTGCCGCACCCGATGCCCGGGCCGCCGCCGTGGTGGCTCAACCGGCCGGCGGGGCCGTTCGCGCGCATGCAGCCGGGGCGTGAGCGGGGGTGGAGCGCGGCGGCGCACTGGAGCGGGTTCTGCGCTCCGGTACTGGGTCCGTTCCTGATCCGCCGGAGTGTGGGCGAACGGTCGCCGTTCGTGCGGGACAACGCGAGCGCGGCGCTCAACTTCCAACTGACCTGTCTGCTCTCGTTCGTGCTCGCCCCGCTCCTGTCCCTGCTCGGCGACGTGGGCGGCGTGCTGATCGGCGCCATGTACTCGGCCATCGCGGTCTGCGCGATCATCGGCGGGGCGCGGGCGGCGGGCGGCGATGTGATGCGCTATCCGATCAGCCTGCGGGTGGTGAAGTGACGCGGCCGGTCGGCGGTGGGCGGGGGACCGGATAGAGGGTCGGCTCAGGCTCCCGCCGGGTTCGCCCGGCGTGTGGGTCGGCTGCTGCGGCCGAGTCGGCTCGGCCGGGTCCACAGCAGGAGTTCGCCACCCGGCGGGGAGACCACACCCCCGCGCGCGGGGTCGCCCGCGAACCACACGTCACCGCCGTCGCACCTGTGCAGGTGCCACCAGCGGTGCGACATGGACACCACGGTCAGCGCGTACTGCGTGCCGTCGCCTGCGCGGTCGCCGATCACCAGCGGCGGTCCCCACGCGCCGTCCCCGTCGGCGGGATCGCGGAACCGGCAGGAGCAGGTGACCCAGGGATGCCGGGCCAGCGTGCGCCGCATGCGCCGGGCCAGCACGAGCGCGCCGATTCCGATCACTAGGGCCGTTGCGCCGACCACGAGCGGGACCATGCCCCAGCCGCCCAGGGCCGCGCCGTCGCCCCCGTCGCCGCCGGCGGACAGGATCGCGAACCACGCCCCGGTGCACGCCAGACCCACGACCGTCACCGCCACGGCGCGAAGCCGGTACCGCCGCAGTGCCCGGGCGGTCGCGTGCAGGGAGAGCGCCACACACTCCCGCCGCTCGCTACCCATGGCAGCACCCTAAGCAGGCGCGGGCGGCAATGGTGAACCGGTGCGTGTCGGGCGTTTCCGGTACGGGTCGATCGGGGCGGGCGGGGCCGGCCCACGGGGTGCGTCGGCCGGCCCGCACGGGCGTCGGCACGGCTCGGGGCGGACGGGTCAGTGGCGCGGGCCGTGCCCGAACGCGAAGACCGGGTCCTTGCCGTCGCGCACAGCTCCAGGATCGCGGCCGGCTCGACCGCGTCGAACTCCAGCGAACCCGCGTGGAAGAACTGTTCGAAACCGCCCTCGCGCGACTCGAACGAGGTCTCGACCCGGACGATCGCCACGTCGGCCTCCTCGGGCGTGGCCACGACCGTGCCGTAGCCGGCCGCCACTTCGGCGTCCAGGTCCCGGACGTACACGCGCGAACCCTCGGCCGCCGGCAGGATCGGCTCGCCGCCTCGGGTGTCGCCCTCGGGCGCGTCGTTCTTCTCGGGGACGTGCTCGCCGCCGAACCGGTCGCAGCCCGCCTCCGGGACGCGCGGCATCCGCTCGGGGACGGACAGCTCCTCCACCCCCCAGGCCCGGGCGGGCATGGCCTGGCTCACGATGTTCGCGTCGGAGATCAGGCCCCAGTCGGTGCACACGATGCCGTCGAAGCCGAGTCGTTCCCGGAGCAGGCCGGTGATGATGCCCCGGTTGAAGCCGAACGCGACCTCCTCGTGCTCGGTCCCGATCGGCATCCCGTAGTACGGCATCATCTGCGACGTGCCGGCCGCCGGCGCCTCCTTGAACGGCACCAGGTGGTAGTCGAAGTGGTCACCCGGGTGGACCTGCCCGCGCCCGTACGCGAAGTGCGGTTCCTCGCCGTCGAGTTGCGGGCCGCCGTCGGGGAGGCGTTTGGTCATGCAGGCCACCGACGCGGGTGTTCGACGTCTCGCCCTGCGCGTCCCGGATGTAGGCGGCGACGAGCCTGCCGGTCAGCTCGGCGTCCTCGCCGAGGGTGCCGTCGATCCGCGACCGGCGCGGCTCGGTGGCCAGGTCGATCCGCGGGTGCAGGGCAGCACGGGGGAGCCCGCGGACTCCAGCGCCCGCCGCGGTTCACCCGGGGGACACCAAGGCTCCGTACAATGGGCCGAATGGGCGCCGGGGGGCATCGGCGCGCATTCGGCGCAGCCGCCGGGGACGCGCGGCGGGTCGCCCGATCCGTCGGGTTCCGGCGCGTTCGGCGCGGTCGGCGCTTCGGCGATTCACACCATGGGCACGAGGGGCGGACGCAGGTTGGACACCGTGCGGGGCTTGCTCGACTCGCTCCGGGATTTCCTCGACCACGGCGCGTGGACGCAGTGGCCGCTGCCGGCCTCGGTGGCGGTGTTCGTCCTCGTCTGCGCGGTGGGCGTCACCGCGCTGGTGCCCAAGTCGTTGTTCGCCCCGGTGGCGGGTGCCCTGTTCGGCGCGATCGGCGGCACGGTGGTCACCCTGGCCGGGGCCACGCTCGGCGCGCTGATCAGCCTGTACCTCGGCCGCCGGCTCGGCCGGGAACGGATCGGCGGCTGGTTGCACAAGCGCGAGGCGCTGGCCGTCCTCGATCGCAAACTCTCCCGCAACGGGCTGGTGCCGATCACGGTGCTGCGGATGATCCCGGTCCTGCCCTCCTCCGTGGTCAGCTACGGCGCGGCGGCCACCCGCATCAGCACGGGCCACTTCATCATCGGGACGGCGCTCGGCATGTTGCCGATGACGCTGGTCCAGTGCGCCGCCGGGGCCTCGGTCCGACACGGCCTGTCCACGCCGGTGGTGGTCAGCGTGTTCGTCGGCTGCGTCCTGCTGGCCCTGGGCATGGTCGCGGTGCGGCGCCGGGGCGGGGAGCCGTCGGCGACGGTGGCGCCGCCGGCATCGGACGGGGCCGAATAGGCGGGTCGGCCCGCGAGGACGGGCGACGCCGGCTCGGGTCGGCCGCCGCGCGGCGCCGCGTCGGGCCAAAAGCCTAGGGTGGGCGCATGTGGGCGAAGACGGGGGAGCGGCGGGCCGCGCGGAGAGCGGACCGGATAGTCGGTGTGGACGTCGCGCGCGCGCTCGCGGTCCTGGGCATGTTCGCCTCGCACGTCGGGCCCGACCCCTACGACGGGGGCGTGGACACGCTGATCCAGGGCGTCACCGGCCGCGCCTCCGCGCTGTTCGCGTTCCTGGCCGGCGTCTCGCTGGTGCTGATGAGCGGCCGGGCGCCGCTGCGCGGCTGGGATCGGGGCAACGCCGCCGTGGTCACCCGGGTGCTGATCCGGGCCGTGCTGCTGCTCCCGCTCGGGATGTGGCTGGCCGACCTGGACACCGGCGTACTGGTCATCCTGGCCTTCTACGGCCTCTACTTCATGCTCGCCTGGCCCGCGCTGTGGCTGAGCACGCGCACCCTCGTGTGCGTCGCCGCGGGGTGGGCGCTGCTCGGGCCGATCGCCTCGTTCGTGCTGCGCCTGGCCGGCGACACCGGTGATGTTCGTTATGTCGCGCCCGGGTTCGCCGATTGGCGGCAGGGGCCGGGCCACATGTTCGAGACGTTGTTCCTGACCGGCAGCTATCCGGCGATCACCTGGATGCCGTTCGTGCTCGCCGGGATGGCGGTCGGGCGGCTGCGGCTGGGCGAAGCGCGGATACAGCGTGCGCTGGTCGGGATCGGGGCCGGGCTGGCCGTGCTCGGCTACGGCGGATCCTGGGTCGTGGTCCGACTGTTCACCGGCGATCGGCTGGCGCGGATCGCCGAGCCGGACGGCGTGTCGGACGTGATCCACGGCCGGGTCGGCTCGGTGCCGGTGTCCGATCCCGCGTGGCTCACCGTCGCCGAAGGCCACACCGGTACGCCGTTCGAGATCGTCGGCGCGATCGGCGTCGCCCTCGCCCTGCTCGGCCTCGCCCTGCTCGCCTGCCGCCCCTGGCTGGGCCGGATCGTGCTCGACCCGCTGATCGCGGTCGGCTCGATGGCGCTGACCGTGTACACCGCCCACCTGATCGTGATCGACCGCTGGCTCCCGCTCGCGTCCGGGGAGACCTGGCGGCGGCTGATCGGCTTCTTCGTGGTCACGATGCTGCTGTGCTGGGCCTGGCGGCACACGCTGCGCAAGGGGCCGATGGAGGCCGCGCTGCATCTGCTCTCCGCGCTCCCCGCACGGTGGGTGCGGGGAGCCGCGGGGGGTGGGTCGCCTCGCCCGGTCGCGGCCTCGGACGGGCCGGTCAGATGAGCAGGCCCCGCGCCCGGGCGCGGCTCAGCCAGGTCGGATACTCGTTGGTCATCAGCTCGTAGAGCTGCCCGTCGGGGACGTTGGCCGGGTCCTGGACCGAGAAGAAGTCGGCGTTGTCGACGTAGCGGCCGGTCAGGTCGTCCAGCTCCTCCAGGAACGAGAAGCCGCCCGGCCGACCCAGCCCCATGAACTGCCAGAAGATCGGCTCGAAGCTGGAGTAGGTGATCTGCTCGCGCGTCGCCTCGCGGGAGGTGGTCTGGCCGTCGGTGATGAACATGACGTATACGGGCAGGTCATTGGCCAGCGGTTGGTATCGGGGCGCGCTGCTGCCGAAGTAGTGCTCGCGGACCAGCCGCATCGCGCCGGCGTAGTCGGTCGAGCCCTCCAGGCCGGGGCTGCGCCGGATCCGCTCGGCCCAGCCGTTGTACTGGCCGAGCCCCAACTGCCCGGCCACGTGTCCCTGGGAGCCGAACAGGAACACGTCCACGGCCGCGTTGTCGTCGAAGCGCAGACCGAGCGAGAGCACGCGCTCGGCGAGCGCCTGGACCTTGCCCTTCTTGAACAGCGACTGCATCGAGTAGGAGATGTCCAGGCAGAGCGCGACGCGCGCGGTGTGTTCGCCGAGTCCGCGCTTCTCCAGGCTCACCGCGGCCTGCTTGGTCAGGTTGAGCAGTTGCGGGTGGCCCTCGTCGGCCAGCCGCTTCTCCATGTCGATCAACGTCCGCTTCTTGAGGCTGATCGCGGGGGCGGCGGGCGGGGGAGAGGTGGGCGGCGGCGGGGCTACGGGGGCGCCGGGCGCGGCGGCGGGTGGGGCGAACGCGGTCGAGGCGGGGGCGGGCGGGGCGCTCTGTGGGCCGGCCGCGTCGTCGGCGGCGACCTCGATGCCGAAGTCGGTGGCAAGGCCGGACAGCCCGGACGCGTACCCCTGGCCCACCGCGCGGAACTTCCAGGCGCCGTTGCGCAGGTAGAACTCGCCGAACAGGAACGCCGTCTCGGTGGACGCCTCGTCGATGTCGAACTCGGCGATCGGCCCGCCCTGCGCGGTCACCACGTGCAACGCGAGCCCGGGCACCTGGCCGAAGCTGCCGCCGTCGGCGGACGCGCCGATCACCACGCGCTCGACGTCCGCCGGGATCGCCGCGAGGTCGACCCGGATGGTGTCCGTGACGACGCCGCCGGCGGTCGGCTGCTTCCCCTCGTGTCGTACCGCGCCGGTGGCGTCGGAGGGCTGGTTGTAGAAGACGAAATCGGCTTCCGTGCGCACCTTGCCGGCGGCGTTCAGGAGCAGCGCCGAGGCGTCCACGTCGGGGGCTCCCGCCGCGCGCCAGGTCAGGACCGCACGCAACTCGGCGGTCGGTACCGGAGTGTTCCCACCCTTGCTTATCTTCGCCATGCGCCCATCTTGCCCGTGCGGTCGACCTCCCGTACGAGCCCCTCCACCAAGCCCACCCGCCCACCCACCCCCACGCGCCCCGACGTGCGGGACGTCGGGGTGGGACGAGGGTGGGAGCGCGGCGCGGATGGGCACGACGATCGAGCGGATGGCGGGGCCGCCCCTCGATCCGCGCGGTGTGCGGCGCCCCCGTCCACCCGGCCGCGCCTGCGCGTGCCGTGCGCCCCGCCCGGCCGTGTCCTCGCCGGCCTGCCCCTGCCGCATGCGCCTGGCCGTGATCGGCCCACTCCCCGGGCCTCGCCTCCCTGTCACCCCCGCCACGCGCCCGCCCGGCCGCTGCCGGTCCGCGCCGCCGTTCGTTCGGCCCCGTCCCGCCGGTGCCCCTGCGGGCCGCCGCGCCCCGCCTTCGGCCGGACCGGCATTGGCGTGCGCCCCGGACTGCGCCCCGCCTTCCGCGCCGCTCGCCGCCCTTGCCCCGTCCCGGTCCCCGCGCTTCGCGTCCGTCCCGGTTCGGGGTTGTGCTTCCTGTGGGCTGGGTGGCTGGGGTGTGATCACAAGCTGGTGTGGGGGTGGGCAAGGTGTGGCTTGGAGTGGTCTTGGGTGGGCGGGTTGTGGTGGGACTCGATCTCGGTCTCGTTCTGTGTTAGTCTGAAGCCTGTTGCAGTTGTGGTTCGCATCATCTTCTGAGTGCGCCTGTAGAGCTGTTCACTACGGGCGCATTTTGCATTTCGGTAGCTTCCGAAATGAGGGCGAAAAACGCGGCGACGCCCGGATTCACGAAGTGTGGATTCGTTCATCGGCCCACATGTAGGGAGAAAAATATGGCTACCGGAACCGTGAAGTGGTTCAACTCGGAAAAGGGCTTCGGCTTCATCGCGCAGGACGGTGGCGGCGACGATGTCTTCGCTCACTTCTCCGCGATCCAGGGCAACGGCTACCGTGAGCTCATCGAGGGCGAAGCCGTCGAATTCGACGTCGTGCAGGGCCAGAAGGGCCTCCAGGCGGAGAACATCAACCGCCTCTGATCTTCACTGATCGGCACGACCGAGGGCCGGCCGCCGCACTTCGTGTGCGGCGCGCCGGCCCTCGGCGTTTCCGGCTCTCGGCGGATCAGGTCCGCTGCCGCGCCGCTCCCGGCGCGCCGGTGGCGGCGAGCGCGGCCAATTCCTCCTCCACCCGTCGTGCGTGCGCCGCCTCGTCCTCCCGCGCCTTGCGCGGACTCCAGCGCCCGGCCATCACGAGCACGCTCGGGACGAATAGCGCCTGGCACGCCAGGGTCAGCCACCACCAGCGCATCCACTCGTCGCTCGTCCGGTCCTTGGCCTTCCGCACCTCCTCGCCGTGGTCGATCAGCACGGCGAGCGACCGCTGTTTCTGCTCGACCAGATTCAGCTTGGCGAGATCGCCCCCGGCCAGCTGCAACGCCTTGACCTGCAGCTCGATCGGGATCGCCGCGCGGTTGGGATACTTGGACATCTGGATGAACAGGGCCGGGTCCTTCTGTACCAACTCCAGTGCCGCCCCCGCGTCCGCCTGTGCCGCGACCACCTCCTCGCCGTGGTTCACCAACGGCGTCGCGGAGGTGACGATGACCGGCGTGAACACCGCGGACACCGACACCACGATCCGGATGATCCAGCCCCACACCGCCAGCCCCGTCGCGGTCGCCGCCGGGTTGTGCTTCTCGACCGTCTCCGTGTACCCGGCCATCCACGGCGCCCAGGCCATCCCGCTGCTCGCGCCGATGCCGACCAGGAGCCAGGCGAACGTGTAGTAGCCGGTGTCCGGGTGGTCGGTGGTCAGCGCGAACAGGTACGTGAACACCACCGTGCCCACGCCGCCCACGATCATGAACGGCTTGCGCACCCGGGTCAGGTCGGACGCGACGCCCACCACGACGAGCGCGATCGCGTTCGCCCCCCAGTACCAGTTGGCGAGGGCGTTGGTCCGCTGCTCGGAGTACCCGTAGACGGTCGAGTAGTAGACCACCAGGTTGCCGACGACCGTGTAGTAGAACATCAGGTGCAGGCTGATCCCGAGCGCCGGCGCGAGGATGTCCAGGCGCATCATCTGCCGCCAGTGGTTCTTCTGCGCCGCCTCGACGTCCAGACCGCGCGCCCTGGCCTCGATCAGCGCCTTGTCCCGCAGCGAGACCATGAGTTGGTCGCGCAGCGCCGGGGACAACTCGCGCAGGCCGAACAGCGCGACCACGAACACGACCAGGCCGGTGACGCCGGCGTACCGGAACTCGGTCTGCCAGCCGCTGGTGTCGAGCGTGTTGCTGCTGACCGTGGTGACCACGAGGCTGCCGATGATCGGCCCCAGCGTCCAGAAGCCCATCGCGCCGGCCCGGCCGACCTGCGGCGAGAAGTCGCGGATCAGCGCGGGCGTGGCGACCAGGGCCATGCCCTCGACCACGTTCACCAGGGCCATGAAGAACATGAACCAGCCCTTGCTCTGCGCGTTGGGCAGCGCGAACAGCACGAGCACGCCGGTGAGCAGCAGGCCGTACACGACCAGGTTGGCCCGCCCCCACCGGTCGGCGAGTCCCGCGAGCAGCGAGGCGAACGCGCCGACCGCGTTGCCGACGACCGAGATCATCGTCGCGTACATGAAGGTCATGCCGTACTCGTGCATCAGCAGCGTGGAGACCGCGTACTGGATGTAGAGCTCGTAGTACAGGATCACCGACGCGACGACCACGATGGACAGGTAGAGGATCCGTGGTCCGTTGGCCGGGTAGCGGTGCAACTGCCGGTACCACAGGCCGTGCACGATCGCGGGCAACCGGGCGGGGGGTGCCGGGGGCGGGGGTTCGGGATCTCTGTCGGCGGGCGTATCCGACGGGGACGTGCTGGATGACATGCGGCCTCCTCGACGAGCGTGGGTCTATCGAGGTACTGGGGTGCGGGAACACGGCCGTGCGCGGACGTCGGGCCAGGGGGAAGGGACGCCCCCCTGGGCCAACGCGTGGAGTGACCTTAGTACCGGCCGGTAGCGCGCTACCAGAGCGATCGGCAAGAAATGGAACGGGTTTCGATTTCGGGGTGGTGGGGGCGGCTGTACCTGGGCGGACGTGCCCGGCGGTGGGGCGAGGTGGGGTGGAGGTGACCCCAAGGTCGGATTTGCGGGGGGTGTCGGTGGCACGCGAGTGGCGGCGCTCGTGGAGCGTGGTGCGCGTGCGACGCGGTGAAGGGGCAAAGCTGGATGATATTGCCGAACTTGGGTGATCTATTGGGAGATACTTGCGCACCCGGTTCGGGCCCGCGGCTCGCGGTCGCGTTCTACGGTGGAGCCACCGTTATCGCCCGATGCAAGGGGTATCGCGTGGAATCGATCTCGGTGGACCTGCTCAGCGGGCTTGCCGCAGGGGCCGGCGGCGACGCCGGTCGACTGGCCTGGACACGCCTCGTCGAACTTGTCCGCACGCCGCTGCCGGACACGGACCGGATCGGTGGTACGGGGGGCTCGCCGGCGGCCGGATCCGAGGGGATACCGCGGTCGCGGGCGTCGGATGCGGCGGCGTTGGGGTCGGGCGGGCCGGGCGCGTCGGGGGCTCGGTGTGAGGGGGACGTGCCGCATCGGTCGGCGCCGGTGCCCACGGGCGAGCTGGAGCTGACGCTGCTCGGGCACGAGGCGCCGGGAGGGCTGCGGGCGTACACCCGCGCGCACGCGCTCGCCGGCGCGCTGGCGCTACGGGCCGAGCGTGATCCGGACTTCGCCCGCTCGATCGGGCACTGGTACGCCGAGGCCCGGCGGATCGACCTGGACGGCCCGGACGCGTCGGGCGAGGGCGGGGGCTCGGGTTCGGGTGGGCGCGCTGGGTGCTGCGGAGGGGGCGGGCACGGCGTGATCGTGCTGGGGGAGGGGGTGGACGGGCTCGATGGGCCGTTCCGGCTCGGGCCGGCGGGGCACTCGGGGGGATGGACGATGGGGGGTGACCCCGAGGGGCCGGGATCGGTGTGGCCGGCCGACGGTGCGGCTGAGGGCGGGGAGGCGGGCGCGCCGGGCTGAGGGGTGGTGGGAGATGCCGGTCTGCGGTCTGCGGCGGTCGGGGTGGGGCGTCCCCGACCGCGTTCAGGTCTTCGCGTGCCTGCGGCGCACCGGTGCGCCCCGGACCGTGCTCGGCCGGCGATCCGGATTCGGCTCGGGGCGGGCCTCGACGCGCGGGTCGGCCGGGGCCTCGGGGCGCGGTTCGGGGTGGGGGCGGGGCTCCGCCGAGGTCGGGTCGACGATGAAGCGCATCCGGTCCAGGTGCGACCGCGCACTGTGCAGGCCGCGTTCGGCCGGGCCGGGGACGAGTTCGCGCATCGCCACCACGGCGGGCCCCAGGCGGACCGCCTCTCGGGCATCGGTCACCCGCAGCCACACCTTGAGCGCGTTGTCGGCGGCGGCGATCGTACTCGGGTGTTGCGGGCCGACCGCCTCGGCGCCGCGCTCGGCGACCTGGCAGTAGATCAGGATCGCGTCCGCGACCCGGCCCAGACCGGCGCTGACGAACGCCAACATCGCCTGCGCGTCCAGCGTGCCCGGATGCGTGGGGCCGACCAACTTCTCCATGCGCATGCTGAGTTCGGCGGCCTTCTGCCACGCCTCCATGCCGCGACCGGTGTCCGCCGCGTGCCGGATGGCGGCCAACTCGTTCCAGTACGTGGGCAGGATGTCCGCCGGGCGGATCAACGCCCCGGCCGCCGCGGCCCCCTGCGCCAGTGCGCGGCGGGTGGGGATGGGGCCGACGGCGCGGCCGCGTACCGGCATCGACATCGGTCGATGGGGCCCGATCCCGCGTCGCGGGGCCAGTGCCGGGGGCAGCTGGGTGGGACTCGTGGTCGGCGGGCGGCGCGCGGGAGTCGGCGTCAGGGCGCCCGCGTCGGTCTGGATCCGCACGGTTATCCGAGGCGGGAGCGGCGGGGGCGGCGCCTCGGATTGCGGGTGCGGCGCGGGGCCGGTCCGGCGCTGCTGCGGCTTGGCACCGGTTGGCGAGCGGGACGACGTCGTGCCGGCCATGGTCGCACGGCGCATCAGGCCGCCCGACGGGCCGGTGCCGCCGGCGGCGTGCGGGGTGGCGCCCTGCGGGCCGGTGCCGGGCGTGCCGAGGCCGGTCGCCGGGCCCGGAAACTCCGGTTCGCGGTCCAGGAGGGCGGCGTCGGCCGGTGGGCGGGGTTGGGATCGGTCGGACGGGGCGCCGCCGGTGCGGGCGTTCGGCGTCGGCGTACCGTCCTGGCCGGCGGGACGGCGCAGGGGTGGGCTGCCGGGTCGGGCGGCGCCGGCGCGGAGTGCGTCGCGCAGGCTGGTACCCGGGACCTCGGGCTCGTCGTCCGGCCCGGAGGACAGCGCCGAGCGGACCAGGCCCAACGCCCGGCGGCCGACGCCCGGTTCCTCGCGCTGCCGGGCGGCGGCCGACGCCGTTCCCGATGGCTCGCGGTGGGTGGGCTCGACCACACCCTCGCTGACCAGGCCGCCGCCGACCACGCCCGAGCCGCGCAGGCCGGAACGTTGCGCCGGAGTCATCCCGTTGGGCGGCACCGCGGACAACGCCGAGACTCCCGTCCCGGCCGCGCCGGCGCCGCCGCCCCGCGGGGAGACCGCCTTCAGTCGGCGAACGGCGGTACGCAGGGTGGGTGGACGGGCTTCGGGGGAACAGTTGGCCAAGGCGAGCGACCCGGCGGACGGCGCGAACTCGACGGTGTCCGGGGCAAGTCGGGCCCGCTCGGCCAGGAGCGGATGGATCTCCTCGGCCGGTACGGGGTCGGGCAGTTCGGCGAAGCCCTGTCCGAGCGCGGCAACGAGGGTGCGGGTGAACGGATTCGGCGGACCCTTGACGTCGGGAGGGTTCACCACGCCCCACAGCGGAATGCCCGTGCACAGTTCGTGGACCCGTTCGCGGATCGCCTCCCAGGCTTCCCGACCGGCCGTCAGATCACAGATCACGAGGGTGTTCTCGGCCGGCCGCGGGCCGAGCAGCTCGACCACCCAGGACCACGGAAGCCCGTCGTAGCGCACCGAGTTGGGCGTGGAATCACGCAACCCCAGGTGCAGTTCGCGACGCCGCCGGTCGATCAGGAGACGACCGGTCAGGTACACGATCACCGGCCCGTCCACGGCGCCGGCGGCCTGGAGGTAGGCGCGTACCGCGTGCGGTTGCACGGCGTCGGGCAGTTGGATCACGTCCGCGGCGGCGTCGGGGAAGAGCTGATGCGGTGTCAGCGCCGACATCGCGACCAGGTTCCCACCGCTGTCCGACCGCCGCCCGCGCCCGGCACTTCCACCCTCCACGAGCAGCAACTGGCCACGTTCGGACGGAACCCGGATGACCCGCCCCCCACGTTCGCTCATGTGTGCCTCCCCGGCCGAGCCTTCTTGGGTGGTCCACCACGCACCTGAAGATTAGGGCTATCGACCGACCATGGTCGACATATCGGACCGGTTGGCCGGTCGGCCGCACCCCCGCACGCAGTCGCAACGAAGCAAAACCGGGGCGCACGAGGGGCGCACCCTCGGCCGGTCGGCGGCGGGGGTTCGTGCGAGTGCGGGGCGGCTGCGGGATGTGGGCCGGATGGCGAGAGCGGTGCTCTTGTTTGGGTGCAGTGCTCTGGTGTCTGGCAGACTGGCCGTATGACCGCAGCTCCTCGTACCGCGCGTGATCGTGCCCGGGTCGAACTCACGCACGAGATCAAGGATGTCGCGCGACGGCACCTCGCCGCCGAGGGTGCCCAGCGGTTGTCGTTGCGTGCGGTGGCCCGGGAGCTGGGGATGGCTTCGTCCGCGCTGTATCGATACTTCCCGAGCCGGGACGAGTTGCTGACCGCGCTGATCGTGGACGCCTACGACGCGGTGGGCGAGCGGGTCGAGCGTGCCGTCGAGGCGGCGGGGCCGGCCGAGCATCCGCGTGCCGCCTGGCGTGGGCTGTGCGGCGCGGTGCGGGCGTGGGCTCGGGAGCATCCGCACGAGTATGCGCTCATCTATGGTTCGCCGGTCCCCGGCTATCAGGCGCCGGACGACACTCTGGCTCCCTTCTCGCGGGTGCCGTTCGCGCTTCTCGGGATCCTCCGCGACTCCGGGCAGGATCCTGCCCGGCCCTTCGGGGAGGCGGAACTGCCCGGGCCGTTGGCGAAGCAGTTCGAGGCCGTGGTGGCGGCGGGTGGTCTGGAGGTCTCCCCGGCGACGTTGGCGCGGGCGGTGTTCGCCTGGGCCGGCGTGTTCGGGATCGTGAGCTTCGAACTGTTCGGACAGCTCGCCGGGAGTGCCGATCCCGCCGATCCGTTCTTCGCGTATGCCGTCGACCGGCATGCCGACCTGCTCGGGCTGGCCTGACCGATGGGCCGGCTCTCCCGCGCGCAGGTCCTGGACGCGGCGCTCGCACTCGCCGATCGTGACGGCATCGCCAAGTTGTCGATGCGGCGGCTCGGTGCGGAGCTGGGGGTCGAGGCGATGACGCTGTACTACTACGTGCCGAACAAGGACGCCGTGCTGGACGGCCTGGTCGAGCGGATCGTGGCGAGTGTGGCGCCTCGACCGAGTGGTCCGCGGGCGGTGTGGCTGGGCGAGTTCGCCCACGCGTTCCGTGCCGAACTGCTGCGCCACCCGGCGGTCGTTCCGCTCGTCGCGACGCGTCCGGTCGCGACTCCGGAGGCGTTGGCCGCCGTGGAGCGGGCCGCGGCGGCGCTGGTCGGGGAGGGGCTGGCGCCGCTGCGGGCGTTCCAACTCCTCAACGCGGTCACCACGTTCGTGATCGGCCATACGTTGGCCGAGTTGGATCCCGAGGGCGGGGAGCCCCGGGACGACCAGGCGGTGGATGCGGCGGCACTGCCCTGTCTGGCCCAGGCGTTGGCTGCGGGGTTGGGAACGCGGGCCGACCACGACGAGCGTTTCGCATCGGCGATCAGGGCCCTGTTGGCGGGGATCGAGTAGGCGTCTCCGGGGGGACGGGCGTTTTGTGCGGTTGGGTGGAGCGTTCGGGTTAGTCCTGGACCAGGACCACGGCTGTGCCGTATGCGCAGATTTCCGTGCCGTTGCCCGCGTCGGTGACGTCGTATCGCATGGCGAGGATGGCGTTGGCGCCGCGACCGCGGGCCTGGTCGACCAGGCGCTCGGCCGCTTCGGTTCGGCTCTGTACCAGGGTCTTGGTGAGGCCGCGCAGTTCGCCGCCGACCATCGATTTGAGGCCCGCGCCGAGTTGGCTGCCGATGTTGCGTGAGCGCACGGTGAGGCCGAAGACCTCGCCGATCACCCGTTGCACACGGTAGCCCGGTACGTCGTTGGTGGTGACCACGAGCACGCGCGGGTCGTTGGGCGCGCCGCCGTACGCGTCGAGATCGCTCATGTGGGCCTCCGGGGTCGGGGGATCGGGGCGGGTTCGCCTTTTGTGGCAGGTGGCCGCGCGGCGGCCGTCCCACACGTGATGCCACCGGTTCGGCGGATGGGCCGGGATCGGGGCCTTGACCATTTTTACGCTGTAAGACAAGCTGTGATCGCGCCACCTCTTACGCTGTAAGAGGTGGTCGGACACGACGACGGAAGCACGGAAACGAGGGGGAACGCGGCGATGCTCATCGGTGCGATGGTGCGGCGGCTCAACGACGGTGTGGACTACGCGACCTTCCGCGACGCTTGGCTCCCGGACGAGCGGTTCGAGGGCGACCCCCGACGGGTGCTCAGCGCGATCGACCTGGCCGATCCGCGGCAGTTGTTGACCGTCGCCATGATCGACGCGACGCCCGAGGAGATCCCCGGATGGGTGGCCCGCATCGGGGCGAGCGAGCAGCGCCGGGCCGAGCGGATCAAGGGGCTCGTCGGTCCGTGGCAACTCAACGCCACCTACCGGATCGTCGGCGACGACGACCTCGCCGCCGGAGTGATCGCGCGCTGACGGTCCGGGGTCCGCTCCGGTTCGCCCGCCCCGGCGCATCCACCCGAAAACCTTTGTGTCGCAACCGTGTTCCCCTGCTAGCGTCGCGGCGTGGCGAAATTGAACCAGATCATCGCGGTCGAGAAGGGCGTCAAGACCAAGTCCTTCCAGGAATTGACGGACGCTCACCAGCGGGTCCAGAAGGGCGCGTTGTTGTCGGGTATCTCGCGCACCTACCAACCCAAGGACGAGGAGGGCGAGCAACTGCCGCCCGAGTCGACCCGGGTGCAGGTCAAGGGTGAGGAAGTGCTGCGTTCGGTCACCGGCACGCTGACCCGGCTCTTCGACGTGACCGCGACCAAGGACTGGGCCAACTGCGAGGCGCGCGCCGACGTGGTCGTGGACGGCACGCCGTTGCTGCGCGACGTCCCGGTGTCGTACCTGCTCTTCCTGGAGAAGCAACTGGTCGACGTGCACACCTTCGTGCGCAAGCTGCCGATCCTGGACGCCGCCGAGACGTGGACGCTCGACCCCTCCACGGACTCTTGGCGCACCGAGCCGGTGCGTACCGTGCGGACCAAGAAGGTCCCGCGCAACCACGTCAAGGCCGAGGCGACGGAACACCACCCGGCCCAGGTCGAGATGTACTTCGAGGACATCGCCGCCGGCTACTGGACCACCGTGAAGTTCTCGGGCGCGCTGCCCGCCCGGCGCGTGAACGAACTCGTCGAGCGGGTCGAAAAGCTGCAGCGGGCGGTCAAGTTCGCGCGCGAGGAAGCCAACGGCGCGGAAGTGACCGACCACCGGATCGGCGACGCGGTCTTCGCCTACCTCCTCGGCAACGGCCGGGGCGAGTAGGCTTCGAGAATCCCCCGACCGGAGGGTCGGGGGTGCGCGAGGAGCGCAAGCTGAAACTGAAGCTTGTCGTGACGAACGCGGGTAACGGTGGAGGTTCGAACCCTTCCCCCGGCACCACGAGCCGGGGTGGCCCAAGTCGGCAGAGGCAGCCCGCGATCAATCTCAGACTCTTGCTCCAGACTCAGCATCGCCGCCCATCGCCGGATCGACCGGACGGGGCTCCGGTCGTCGGTTGCTGGTTCGACTCCAGCCCGGGCCGCTCGTGGCCTGGTAGTTCAAAGGTAGAACGCGACGACTTTCAAGACGACCCCGGTCCTTAAACGTGCCGGCGTGCCCGATAGGGCGGCACAGCGGGCCTCCGCGGGCAGGCTAGCCCCGCGGAGGCCCACCCTTTTGTTCGGACTCAGAGTTTGGTCGATTCGCGCCAGCGGGTGAGGACTTCGGGGTCGCCATCGAGGCGGCAGCCGGTGGTGTCGGCCCGGTTCCACAGCAGCAGATACAGCCTTTCGGCCGGGCCGGAGACCGTGAGGTCGGCGGGTTCGGCGGCGCGTACGACGCGTCGATCGGCGGTGCCGAGCCGCATGGTCCAGGCGGCCGAGGCGTCGTCCGGGGTGATCGCGATGCTCAGCGGCGGGTCGGTGACCGCCTTGTTCCGGGCGTGGGCGAGGAATCCGCACAGCAGTTCGTCGATTCCGTCCGCGGCGAAGTCCGTGGGCACGGCGGAGGGCAGACCGGCCGCGAGTTCCGCGTCGACGCGATGAACGGCCGTCTCGTGCGCCTGGCGTCGGGTCCAGAACAGGACCGTGGACGGTGCCTCGAAGAAGGTCCACCCCGGGGCGTCGGGGGCCGCCGTGCCGAGTGTCTTCACCAGGTCGGCGTGGGTGCTTCGGTACCACTCGAAGAGGTCCCGGTCGGTGGGGGCGCGGAACAGCTCGGTGGTGTCCTCCCGGCTCGGCCGCTCGACGCTGCCGGATTCCACGATGTACGCGGCCCACCGGTGCACGCCGCCAAGGTGTTCGAGGAGATCGCGTACCCGCCAGTCGGGGCAGGACGGCACTTCCGCGTCGAGGCCGGCCCGTTCGGCCGAACGGGCGAGCGTTTCGCCGTTGGCGCGCAGCATGTCGAGGTACGTGGCAATGTCCATTGGGCCACGTTCCCACGGGGGATCGGCGGGGGTACAGGCTCATGGGCCGCGGGCAATCGGTCGCCCGGGGGGAATCGCGGCGATGGGTCGTCGGTGCGTCCTATGCTGGGGGATGATGGGTAACTTCGGTGTATATGTCGTCGCCCGATCGGCGTGGCCCCTGTTGGAATTGCCGGCCGTCCAGCAGGCCGGCGGCGAACCGCGGTGGTCGGCTCGCGACGGCGACTGGCAGGTTCTGCTGTTGGCGTCGGGGTTGGATCCGGGGCCGACGTTGATGGCGGATACGGACGCGCCGGTGTTGACGGCCGACGTGGTGTCCGGCCACTTCGCCATGATCGACGCGCAGAGTCCGGGTGGGGGCGGCGTATGGCATTGCGCGCTGGCGCCGCGTGCGGCCAGGTCGTACGCGTTGGATCCGGAACTCGGGCCGCCGCCGGAGCGGGTGTTGCCGCGCGCCGTCGGTTGGGCGCGCGAGGCCGGACTCACCCCGGACGAGGCGGCGTTGGACACCACGTTGCGCGCGGAGGGGACGCCGGACGAGCTCCTGCGGGCCTTTTTGAACGCGCTGGGATTTCGGTTCGCGGTGGTGGACGGGGGGTAGCGGGCGGGGTGTTCGTGGTCGCGGCGTCGCGCACGCGCTACGCGGATACGGATACGGCGTCGAGCGGGGTCGGGCCGTCCGACAGGTAGGTGCTGATCTGCCGTAGCCAGCGGGTGTGGTAGCGGCTGATCAGGGCGTCGGGGGTCAGGCGGGACAGGGTCGGCAGGTACTTGTTCGTCGTCTCCGAGCCGGCGCGGCGGGCGGTCAGGGAGGCGCGGCGGGCGCGGGAACTCCGGTAGTCGGCAAGGGCCTCGGGGATGTCGGCGGTGCGACGCAGGGCGCGGGCCAGGGCCCAGGCGTCCTCCAGGGCCTGGTTGCCGCCCTGCGCGACGGTCGGCGGCATCGTGTGCGCGGCGTCGCCGAGGAGGGTGGCCCGGCCGAGGCTCCAGGTGCGCGGGACCTTGTGCCGGCGGTGGGCGAAGTACTCGACGTCCGCGTCCGTGACCGCCGCCAACACGTGGGGGACCGGCGCGGCCCAGTGCCCAAAACGTTGGCGCAGCGCGGCGATCGGCGAAGTGGGCGGCGGTTCGGACGGGTCGCGGCGGAGGTCGAACCACCACTGGAGCAGGCCGTTGCCGGCGGGCATCAGGCCGCACATGCCCTCGGGGCCGACGATCATCAGGCCGCGGCGCTCGTGGACCACGTCGATGTCGACCGGGGTGAGCCCCTGCCAGGTGACCCAGCCGGTCGCGGTGGTGGGGTCGGAGCCCCATACGTGCCGGCGGACGACGGAGCGGGCGCCGTCGGCGCCGATGATCAGGTCGGCGGTTTCGGTGCTGCCGTCGGCGAAGGTCGCCTGGGCGTGGTCGGGGGTTTGGGTGATCGCGGTGCAGGTCTGGTCGAAGGCGATCGGGGTGGTCGTCGTCGCGTTCGCGTTGTTGGTCTCGGCTTCGGTTCGGGTTCCGGTTTTGGCTCCGGTTCGGGGCGTGGGCAGGGCTTCGGCCAAGCGGCGGATCAGGTCGCGGCGGGGCATCGCGAGGTGGGGGTGGCCGTAGCGGGTGGCGGCGAGCGAGACGTCGATCCGCATCAGGACGCGTCCGTCGTAGTCGCGTTGTTCGAGCAGGTCGATGGGTGCGCCGAGACCTTCGGTGGGGACGCCGAGGTCGGCGAGGATGCCGGTGCCGTTGCTCCAGAGGGTGAGTGCCGAGCCGGAGGTGCGCAGTGCCGACGCACGTTCGTGGACCGTGACGTCGTGTCCGTCCGTACGCAGGGCGCGCGCCGCCGCGAGTCCGCCGATGCCCGCGCCGATGACCAGTATTCGCATGGTGCCCCCTCGTGTGTGGGTGCGGTGGATCGACCGGAGACCCAGGATGCCACTACTCGAATAGTACTATCACAGCCTTGATAATCTCCGTGCATGGCACCACCCCCCAACAGCGCCCGTCGGCGCGCCATCGCGGACGGCGCGATCGAGGTCTTGGCCCGGGCCGGCGTACACGGCTTCAGCCACCGCGCGGTGGACGAGGCGGCGGGGCTGCCGGCGGGCACCACGTCGAACTACTTCCGCAGCCGCGACGTCCTGCTGGGCGCCGCGGCGGAGCGCGTCCTGGAACTGCACCGCGCCGACATGACCGCCGCGCACGAGACGGTGGCCGGCCCGATCGACCGGGGCGGCCTGGTCGACTTGATCGCGATGTCGCTGGAGTTCTCGGCCACGATGCATCGGGCGCGCTATCTGGCCGTGTACGAACTGACCCTCGAGGCCACCCGCCGCCCCGAACTCCAGCGCACGCTGGACCACATGCAGACGGAGGCCGTGGACTTCACCCTGGCCCAGCACCGCGCCCTCGGCCTGCACACGTCGCGCGCGGACGTCGCCACGCTGATCACGCTCTTCGCCGGCGCCCTCTATACCCTGGTCACCGGACAGGCCGGGCAGGCCACGGGCCCCGCGGCCCGAGCACTGGCGCAGGGGATGGTCGCGGGCATCGCCTCACCGGACTGAGCGGGCCCGAGACGACGGGGCGGGCGGATGTCGGGGGCGGCGTGTTCAATGGAGAGATGGCCATTCCCGACGAGGCACTCGTGATCCGCGACGAGGACTGGTACGGGAGGGAGCTGACGGACACCGCGAAATACACGCGCTGTTCGTTCCTGGACACGGACTGGACCGAGGTCGTCAACGAGGGCGCGGTGTTCGACGAGTGCACGTTCGCGGGCGTGCGATTCAACGCGTCGCGGCACACGGGAGCGGCATTCACGAACTGCACATTCAAGGGCTGCACGTTCTTCGACGCCAGGTTCGTCGACTGCAAACTGGTCGGCAGCACGTTCCGCCGGTGCACCTACACGGTGTTCGAAGTAACGGGCGGAGACTGGTCGTTCGTCGGCCTACCGGGAGCCGACCTGACCCAGGCAACCTTCACCGGCGTCCGCATGCGCGAGGCCGACCTGACCGCCGCCCGCCTGCAAAAGGCCGTGATAACCGCCTGCGACCTATCCGGCGCGACCCTGCACGGCGCAACCCTCAAAAACGCCGACCTACGAGGCAGCGACCTATCCACCCTGGACCCCAGAACAGTCGACTTCCAGGCCGCCCAAATCACCCCAACCCAAGCCACCACAATAGCCAAAACCACAGGCTGGATTGTCACCTGAGCCACATGGGCGCTACGTTGAAAAGGCGTGAGCGCAGAGACATTCGAGCGCTCACGCCTCCGGTCAGTGCCGAGGTGGACCTTGCCTGGGAGACCTTCCGTGTCGCGTCGGCCCGAACCACCGTTCAATGTCCTCGCGGGCATCGCATATGAATCTCGAGCCGCTAGTTGATGACTTGAAGTTCACCCACGCGGGCGGTTGTTTCCGTCTGCCCTTCCATGGCCGGGAGCGAAATAGGTATGCCATCGGCCCCTACATAGCTTGCTTCCCAGTGAACGGTTGCGGTGACTGTAAAACGACTTTTCGGCTGATTTGCCGATGTAGTTTTATACACGTAGCCGCAGTCGGGTGAGGAAGTACTCGGGGAGGATGGGTCGTACGGTGTGCCCGGAGTCAGGCACTTCACGACGGACCCGTCGCCCATGGACCACAGAACGTACTTTGATCGAGCGATGGCCGTAACGGTTACGCCTCGTTCGGTTACCGTCTTGGAGATTCCGTCCGGTGACCATCGGTGCGGATCGGATGCATCGATCCATAGCCAAACCGGGAGTCCTACGAGACCCATCTTTCCGGGTTCCGGGGTCATGAAGACCTTGGGCTTGCGAAGCTCGAGCTGGGCCATGGCGAGGGTCGCGACTTGAGCGTCTGTAGGGGCAGGGAGTTGGGGAGCGGGGCCTCCGCCGCCACCGGCAGCCGTGGCCCCAACGGCAGTGTGTTCTCCGTTGCCTTGGGTGAAGCCGGGTTCGGCACCCCCGCTGCCGCCTGTCGCGCTACCACCTCCCGCACCTCCGCCGCCACCGGTCCCGCCGCTGCTTCCTCCCGGGCCGGGTACTTCGATGCAGATGATGAGGTCGCCGCAATTCGTCACGCCCGCAGAAGCCGGTGGGAGAAGGAAGAAGGCGCCAATGGATCCGGCTGTGCAGGCCAAGGCGACACTTCGTAGAACTTTCGATCTATTCATGAGTCCTCCCTGGCGGGCATCTTCACATGGCGGTGGGGATGGATATCAGGCGGGCGTGCCGTCGCTCGAGAGTGCCCGAACGGAGTCCGCGACGATATCGATCGGGGAATCCGGAGATGGCGGGATCTTGAATACTGTCATGCCGACATTGACTACGTTTAGTGTTTTCCATTTGGTGGTGCGGCCGTTCAGGTTCTGAAAACTCTGGCTATTGGTGACGGATATCGGGGATGAACCGGCCGTGAGGTTTGAGGATGATCGCGTGGTGCACATGACCAATTTGCCGCCGTCTGATGTCTTCCAGGCCGGCGATTTTTCACTGTCGCGGATCTCGGTCTTGAAGGTGACCGATCCGCCCTTCGCCAGTCCTTCTGTGTCCCTTTTGTTGTTGCGGTCTTCTTGAATGACTGCTTTTGCCCTGGGTCCCCAATTGGTTGTGGTCGGACCTCCGTCCAAAAAGTTGGCGAAATCTCGGCAGATCTCCTGACCGTAGTAGATGTTCGCGGATGCTGCGCTTTCTTTGTTGTCAACCGTCGCTATTTGCGTGACGGTAGGGAAATCCTTGCCGACCTCTGTGAATGCGAGAAATGACATTTTCCAGGGCCCGGTCCCTTTGTCCTGTTGCAGGACTCCGAGGGATCCACGAGACTGCTTTCCGATGGTTTGGCGACCCAGGGACAGGAGCCACCGGTCGTCACCGCTGGGAGCCCCCTGGGGTGAGGCGACGTGTATATTGCTATTCGCGGCCAAATCCTCGTCATTGCCGATATTGTCGCCATACTTCAAAATGCGCTCGAGGCGAGCGGTGGATACCTCGAGTAGGGCTCCTGCCTCGATTTCCGAGATTGAATGAATATCGCGTGCTGCTCGGGCTTTTTTGCTGGCATCGAAGTATGCCTGCGAAGTGTTTGTGGCATCGGCCTCGCTGATCGGCGGGCCCGCCGCTGCGGTGCTTTGAGACGGTGTCGGGAGCGGAGCGGCTGCCGTTTTGGGTGCCGCTTGACCGATTTTGGGCTCTTTCGACTTTTTATCCGATGAGCAACCTGCGGTGGTCAGGAGGGTGAGAGTGGCCAGGGCTGCCAGCAGGGTTGCCGGGAGTTGGGTGTTGGTGGATCGGGCCAAAACTGCCACCCCCGCAGCAGGTGCGATCTTCGGAGTTCGGTGCGCTATTGATCTGCCGAAGCATCATTGCACTTGATCGGGTGGGTCGTAAGCGTCTTCGGGAGATCACTGCGGGTAGCGGGATTCGGCCACTTGGCCAGGGTGGAGCCGGGGTTGTTGGGTGGGGGTGGCTCCGGGGGGATTCGGGCTGGTGGCGGGGGTGTTCCCGGGGAGATGGCGGGTGGGGTTATGGGGTTGTGGTGACCAGAGTGGTCAGGCCGTAGCCCTGTTGCCATTGGTATAGGCGGGACTGGTCGAGTAGGACGATGCCGTGGTGGTGGGCGAATCGGCGGGCCTCGGTGGTGAATCCGTGGCGGGTGATGAAGACCGGGATGTCGGCCTGGTGGTTGTGGTGGGCCGTGCCGATGAAGGCGTGGAGGTCCAGGGGGCGGGCCTCGTGGGTGATGGGGGCGCAGCGGATGAGGACGAGGCTGCCGTTGGGGAGGTAGGCCTTGACGTTGGCGTCGGGGGCTACCTGGACTGCGAGGAGGCCGTCGCGGCGGCAGAGGTCGGCGATCTGGAGCTCGAAGTCGTGGTCGTCCGGGGGGTCCGGGCGTTGGTTCAGGGTTGATGTGGCGAGGTGGACGGTCGCGCACAGGAGGGCCAGGGCGGCGGAGGCGGCCAGCCAGGCGTCGACGCCGTTGATGCCGAGGGAGTCGAAGAGGTCGTGCAGCGCGATGGCCGGGACTGCGGCCAGCGGGGCTATGGCCCAGCCGCGGAACTTGGCGCGGGTGCGGATTCGGGGCATGTGGGGTCCCTCCGTGGGCGGCCGACGGCGGAGCGGGCGGCAGCTTAGGCGGAGGGGTGGGCGGTCAACCACCCGACTGGATGGTGGATGTGGTGGGAGGGCGAGCCGGGGGTGGGGGTCGATGCGGTGGGATCGCCCTTGTGGGTGCGGGTGTTGGGGTTGTGGGGTGGCGTTTGGGTGTGGCGGTGGCGGGGTGTGTGGGGGTGGGGCCGTGTGGGTGATGTGGCGGGGGCGCGGGGGGGTGAGGTGCGGGATGCGAGGTCGAGGTGTCAGGTGCGGGATGCGGGGAGCGGATGGTTGCGAGGCATGGAGCCCTTGACACGGGGACCCCGCTCGCCCGCTCGCCCGCTCGCCCGCTCGCCCGCTCGCCCGCTCGCCCGCTCGCCCGCTCGCCCGCTCGCCTGGCGGGCTGTTGGTTGCTTTGGGGCGGTGGGGGTGGGGGCTTTGGGGTCTGGGGGGCGGGAAGTGGATCTGGGATGTGGTTAGTGTGGCGGGGCCGGCTCCGCTATCTTCTGCCGAATGAGCAGGATCCGTAAGACAGCGATCATGGTTGTGGCATGTTTCGGGCTCGCCTTCGCGGGCGTGGCCTCCGCGTATGCGATTCCCGGTCAGCATCCGCAGGTGCGCAAGGTGTGTCGCGTCCTCGACCCCGAGGTCAAGCAGGCCAAGCGCGGCAACCACGTCGGTCGCACCGGTGAGCCGAAGGTTCACCGGCAGCGACACGACGGCGTGATGGGTGAGGTGGCCGACCACTACTGCGTACCGGGTGGCGGGAAGCACCACAAGGTCAACCCAGGTGCACGACCTGCAGCACGGTGACGGTTGTCGTCCCTTCGTTGAGCAGTACCACCACGATCAGGGGCCCCGCCGCTGCGGTGCGGACGATTCGGTCGTCCTCGCCGTAGCGGACGGTGGCCGTGTACGGGTCGCAGACCAGTTTGTACAGCAGCATTCCCCAGTGGTTGAGCGTGGTTTCGGGGAAGCGGTCGATGACCTCTTGGTGCTCGATGCCGATCCTCGGGCGCCACGTCACGCGGCGCTGCTTTGCGCTCGGCCGCGGGAGATCCACTTGCGGACGATTTCCTCGTCCACCTCGTCGAGGTCCGGGTCCAGGCCCGTGGCCCGAACCTGTGCCGCGAGGGCGCGTGCGTGCGGCAGGCCGGCGATCAGTTCCTCCGCCGCCTGTACGTAGCGGGCCAGTAGGCCCGGCAGATCGCCGATCGGCGTCAGATTCACCAGGCGCAGGAATTCGTGGCGGGCTTCGGGGTGTGGGAGCGCATGCGCGATGCGATCCACGGTCCACGGGTCAGTGCTGTTCACGCCGGCCCTCTCCTCACTCCGGACGAATGATCCGGGATCAGATTAGGGGCCGAGCGCGGGTGCGGGGGGCTTCGACGTGATCAGCGGATGACAATCCGCGTTCGGTGGACGGCGATCCGCATCGATAGGTGACAATCCCTCAATTTCCGGCCATTCACTAGCATTTGACCTCCCTGACGGCCAAGCACTTGGCCTTGCGCTCGTCTTCGAGCGTGGTGGTCGGCGGGGTCGCGCGCCCGTTGCTCCTCGGCTGCGTCCCCGGAGGGGTCTGCTCCTGTCGCGTCTGCGCCTGGGCCGTCGGCCGATCGCCGGCGGACTCCGGTGTCGCGGACGCGGGTTCGGCGGAGGCCGGCGCGTCCACGGCGGGGCTCGGCCGGACCGTCTCCGCGCCCCCCGTCGTCGCCGCGGGCCGAACGTCGGTCGCCGGCCGCACGGTTGCCTGCTGCGACGGCGCCAGGAACAGCCCCGCGCCGGCGATCGCCAGTACGCCCACCCCGGCGCCGAGGGCCGCCACGCGGCGGCGCCGGCGAATCCGCTTGCCACCCGCCACGGCCGCGTCCACCACGCTCGGGAAGTCGGGTTCGGGCTGATCGAGCATCAGCGCGAACAGGTCGCGATCGTTCATGGTCGGCCTCACCGTTCGGACAGCTCCCACATCTGCTCGCCGACGAGTTCGCGCAGCCGGTTCAGGCCGCGCGCACTCTGGCTCTTGACCGTGCCGGTACTGATCCGCAGGGCCTCCGCCGTCTGTTCGACGCTCCAGTCCTCCCAGAAGCGCAGCACGAGCACGGCCCGATAGCGAGGCGGCAGCCGGAGCAGCGCCGCCTGGAGGGTCATCCGCAGGTCCGGCGAGGAGGACTCCTCGCTCGGCCGCTGCGGGAGTTCGTCCACCGGCTCCTCGCGCCAACGGCCCTTGCGGTGCTGGTCGATGTACGTGCGGGTGAGCACCACGCGGGCGTACGCGTCCACATTCCCGTCGCGGTTCAGCCTGCCCCACGCCGTGTACATCTTCATCAGTGTGGTCTGGGTGAGGTCCTGCGCCTCGTACCAGTCGCCGCACAGCAGGTACGCGGATCGACGCAGCTGGGCCTGGCGGGCCTCGGCGTACTCGCGGAACTCCCGTTCACGGGCTGCCCCCCTCACGCGGGCGGCAGCGGAGTTGCCAGGGGGTGGTCGCGGGAATCGCGCACCGTGATCTCCTCCTCACCGGGTCCCCCTCGGGCATGGCTCGAGAGCGCCCGGCCGGTGCCGAGGCGTGCGTTTGCCCGCATGTCGAGGGGTCTGTCACAGGGGATACGCGCGCCGGCGGCCCCGGGTTGCACGGCGGTTCGGAGATGTTCGGCACGTGGGCGGCGTGGGTCGGCGGTGCAACGTGGCTTGGTCGGCGGGCGTATTTCTCTTGTGGAAGGTCCGAATGTCCGACTGTCCAGTGAAGGGGTACGCACATGACGAATCGTCAAAACCGGCCGCCCGGGCAGGCGATGAGTCTGGTGGGGCCGGTCGCCGCCGTGTTCGCCACCGTCGGGATCGCGGTGGGGTCCTGGGTCGGCATCGCGTCCGCCTCGGGCGCCGGGGAGCCGAAGTCGGTACCCGCCTCGGTGACCTCGGTGGTCGACCCGAGCGCGGACCCGACCGCGACGCACACGATGCCCAGGCCGCGTGCGGTCACGGGCCGGCCCACGGTGGTCACGCCGGGGAAGCCGTACGTGGCCAGGAAGTCGGACCTGGAGCGGAACGCGCGCGTGGATCCGAAGCCGGCCACGGGCCGACGGGGGCCCGAGACGGCTGTGCTCCCGCGCACGGGGCGCGAGCCGGACGCGAGGCCGTGAAGCGGGGGCGGCAAGCGGCGAATACGCTCGAGCCCGCCGCGGAACACGTCGACGCACCGGCCCGGGACCACTCCCGAACCGGCGCACGGCGCGGATGCCGGCCGCGGGCCCCGGCCGCTTCGGGGACCGCGTCGTCTCGCCCCCATCCCCGTCGAGGAGTTGCCGCGTGGTTCCGATCGCCCCGGGCGCAGTGCCGTTGCTCGGTCATACCCCGGCGTTGTTGCGCGGGCGCTGGGACTTCGTGTCCTCGTTGCGGGCGCACGGGCCGATCGTGCGGATCCGGGTCGGGCCGAAGGAGTTGTACGTCCTCAACGATCCCGCGCTCGTGCGCCGCGTGCTGGTCGAACACGCGGACACCGTCGAGCGGGACGGGTTCTTCAAGCAGGCGCGGCTGCACATCGGCGACGGGCTGGCCGCCTCCGACGGTCCGCTGCATCGGGCCCGGCGGCGTACCGTGCAGCCCGCCTTCCAGCGGTCCCGGATCGGCGGGTACGTGGATGTGATCCGGCGGCAGGCCGAGGACGCGAGCGCGCAGTGGTTGCCCGGATCCACGCTCGCGCTCGATCGGGAGATGAGCGAACTCGGCCTGGCCACACTCGGTCGGCTGATCTTCGGCGAGGACCCGGCCGCGGACGCCGCCGTCGCCGAAGTGCGGCGCTCGTTGCCGGCGTTCATCCAGGAGGTGTTCACCCGCACGGTGTTGCCCGAGTGGGCGCGGCGGTTGCCCACTCCCGGCAACCGGCGCTTCGCCGAGACCGGCGCCCGGTTGCGCGACACGATCGCCGCAGCGGTGGACGCGGGTTCGGGGGAGGGGCTGCTCGGCGAGTTCGTCGGGATGGACATGCCGCCGGAGGCGGTGCGCGACGAGGTGGTGTCGATGCTGATCGCCGGCAACGACAACACCAACGCCACCCTCTCGTGGGTCTTTCACGAGATCGGCCGCAACGAGGACGTCCGCGAGCGGCTGCACGCCGAGTTGCACGAGGTATTGGCCGGCGGCCCGCCGACCGCGGAGAACCTGGGCGCCCTCGTATATACAAGGAGTGTTGTCGACGAGACGCTTCGGCTGTACGCGCCCTGGCTGGTGGTGCGTCGGGCCAATCGCGATGTCGACGTGATGGGGCATCACATCCCGAATGGCGGCGACGTGTTGTACAGCCATCACGCGCTGCACCGGGACCCGGACCTGTTCCCCGACCCCGAGCGCTTCGATCCGGACCGCTGGGCGGAGCCCGGCTTCCGGGGGCGTGCGCGCGGCGTGTACATGCCTTTCGGCGCGGGCGTGCACCGGTGCGTCGGCGAACACCTGTTCCTGGCCCAGATCGTGACCACCGTGGCGGTGGTGTGCGCGCGATGGCATCTGGAGCCGGTACCCGGCAAGCCGTCCCGGCCGAGGACGAGCGCGCTCCCGCGTCCCGGACACCTGCCGGTGCGGGCGCTCCGCCGACGGGTGTGAACTCCGCCGACGGGTACGGGCTTCGCCGCCACGACACCCGATCGTCACCGCGTCGACATGACGACACATCCGCCGTTTTGCCGGATTGGCCCACGGTGCGCGCGAGTTCCTCGTACATCGGATCGAGTACCGTGCGCGGCGTCGGCTCGGCCGTGCGATATCACGTTCGGGCGCGCGCGGTGCGGTCCGAACCCGGCCGGCCAACAATTGCCCGAAAGTGCTTGCGGCGGGGCTCGTTTCGGGACCATCGTGGGGCCCGTTCGGTGTCCGGAACGAGATGCTTGCCCGTGATCTTGGGTGGGGTCGGGTTCGTCACATGGCGTCCGCGATCGTGCTGGTTGACGGGGTGCGTCGACGTCGCGGAATGCATCGAATGATCAACTTCGGCGGCGGTTTTCGAGCCGTTCACCATTCACCTGACAGTGTGTGTGGTGGAAGATACGAGCGGTAGCTCCGAAGTGGATCACGGTCCGCGCGGAACCTGGGTGGACCCGGCAGAGCAAGGGGGCGGAGCCGGTGGTGAAGGCAGCTACGGAACGGCCATCGGGCAACGGCGTCGCGACACCGGGCGCGACCGCCGGCGCGATGCCGGTCACGCCCACGCGCAGCCTCGGCGCCAGACGCCGGCGGCCCGCGCTCATCGCGCTCTCGGTCGCGCTGATCGCGGCGGGCGGACTGGGCTCGGCGGCGTTCTATCAAATGGGCGACAAACGGGTGCCGGTGCTCGCCGTGGCCCGCACGGTGCCCTACGGCCAGACGATCGCCGCCGAGGACCTGCGGGTCGTGGAGATCAACGACGCGCCCGGTCTGCGCCCGATCGGATCCGGCTCCAAGGGCGTCATCGTGGGCAAACGCGCCGCCGTCGAGCTGCGCGCGGGCTCCCTGCTGACCTCGGATCAGGTCACCGAGAAGATCGCGATCCAACCCGGCGAGACGCTGGTCCCGATCGCCGTGGACGCCACCAGGATGCCGGTCCAGCGGGTCACCCCGGGCACCCGGATCCTGGTCGTGACCTCGGTTGCCGCGCCCGCCGGGGCCAACGCCGTGCCGGCGCAGCCCGTCACCATCGCGGCCACCGTGATCCGAGCCAGTGCCGCCGACCCGAACTCCGGTTCCGGCAAGGCCGTCCTGGACGTGGCCGTGCCCGCCAAGGACGGCCCCACGCTCGCCCTGCAGGTGGTCGACGGTCGGTTCTCCATCGTGGTGCTCAACACCGGGAACGCGGACGCGGCGCCCAACCCCGCGCCGGGCAAGGCCGGAGGCACCCCATGACCGTCGTCGCGGTCACCGGCGGCACGGGCGCGCCCGGTGCCACCTCGACCGCGCTCGCACTCCTGCTCACCTGGCCGCTGCCCGCCGGCCGCCGGGTGATCCTGATCGAGGCCGATCCGGACGGGGGTTCGATCCTCGCGGGCGCGCTCCAGGGTCGGGTTTCGGCCGAATACGGCCTGCACCAGCTGGGCGTGGCACACCGTCAGGGAAATCTCGTCGACGCCTTCTTCCGGCAACTCGTCGACCTGTCCGACGGCCGCCGCGAACGCCTGCTGCTGCCGGGCCTGGTGGACCCCACCCAGGCCTCGGGACTGGCCTACACGTGGGATCCGATCTCGCAGCTCGCCGCCGGGCTGGGCAATCAGCAGATTCCGCACGATGTGATCGTCGACCTCGGCCGGCGCGGCACCACGGGCGCCTCGGCGATCGTCGCGCGCCGCGCCGACCTGGTACTGCCGGTCGTCCGCGGCACGTTGCCCTCGCTCGCCCAGGCCCAGCCCCGACTGGCCGCGCTGCGCAACGACCTCGACACGCACGGGACCGGATCCGACTCGATCGCCCTGGTGGTGATCGAACAGGGACGCTACTCCCGGCAGGAGATCGGCAAACACCTCGAGGCGCCCGTACTCGGTCTGGTGCCGTTCGACCCGGAACGCGCGCGGGTGTTGTCCGACGGCGAGGGCGACACCGGAAAACGTTTCCTGCGTTCGAGGTATATGCGGGCCGCGCGGACCGCCGCGGACGCGGCGATCAACCTGGCCGCACAACGACGCATGCGGCTGGCTCCACGCCCCACGTCCGGCGGGCAGTTGCCCGCCGGCCCGGAGGCGCCGGCGCCGAGCGACGGCTGGGCCCAGGCGGCGGCGTACATCCGCCGATCCGACACCGAGCCCCGCCCGGAGTCGCCACCCGAGCCCCACTTCGAGTCACCCGCCGAGGCCGAACCGGCGCACCGCCCGGCCGGCGAGGAGGCCGGCCATGTTCGATAACGCCCGACCCCTGCACCCGGATCCGCACAACAAACCGGAACCCCCACCCCCCGCCGAGACCGGCGGCCATCCGCAGATACACGTCGTCCCGGGGCGCCCCGAGACGGAGGACGTGTTCTACGCGCCGCCCCCGCTGCGCACCTGGCCGGAGGGCTTCCAGCGGGCCGGCGCCGATCCCGCGAGCGGCCCGGAGCACACCTGGTCGGCCGGCGCGGGCTCGCTCACGCCCGCCGTGGGCCACGTTCCGCCACCGACTCCCGCCAACGGCACGCCCCTTCCGCCCACCGCGATGTCCGCGCCGACCGCCGTGCCGGCCCCGCCGCACGTCGTGCCCGGCGTGAACGGGCACGTCAACGGCGCCGCCCGCCCCGCCGGTTCGCGCGACGGCATGTTCACCGTGCCGCCGACCGCGAGCGTGAGCGCCAACGGAGTCGGCACGGTCAGCCGCCGCCCGTCCGCCGCGCCCGCCCCCGCCGGCACCGGCCCGCACACCCCGATCACCGCCGCCCCCAAGCCGCCCCGCAACCCGTCCGGGGAACCGGTCGTGGACCCGGCCGTGGTGCGGATCCTGAAGGACCGGGCGGCCGAACAGCTGCACGAGTTCGACAAGTCGGCGCCCGGCATGACCACCGGCGACCGGGAGCAGCGCGGTCGCGCGATCGTCGCCCAGGTGGTCGCGGAATGGGCGGACATCACCGCCCGCGAGCGCGGCATCTCCACCACGCCCGCCGAGGACCGCGCGATGGCACGCGCGGTGTGGGACTGGCTGTTCCGCGCCGGGCCGTTGGAGCCGTACCTGACCGACCCGGCCGTGGAGAACATCCTCGTCAACGGCTACGACACGGTCTGGGTCGACTACGCGGACCGCCCCCGCGTCCAGGTGCCCCCGCTCACCGCCTCCGACGACGAACTCCGCGAGTTGTTGCGCGACCTGGCCCGCCGGCACGGCAGCGGCGAGCGCACCCTGTCCACCGCGCAGCCCACCCTGGCCCTGCGGCTCCCGGACGGCTCCCGGCTCCAGGCGATCACCGAGGTCACCCCGCACACCTACGTGACCATCCGCCGGCACCGCGTGCGCGACGTGCGTCTCGCCGAGCTGATCGGACTCGGCACCCTGGACCGCACGTTGGCCGCCTTTCTCGGCTCGCTGGTCCGGGCGAAGAAGAACCTGATCATCTGCGGCACCCAGGGTGTCGGCAAGACCTCGCTGCTGCGCGCGTTGTCCCACGAGATCCCCCGGGACGAGCGGATCGGCACCTTCGAGACCGAACTGGAGCTGTTCCTGCACGAGTTGGGTCATCTGCGCCAGGTGGTGGCGATCGAGGCTCGCGAAGGCAACGGCGAACGCGGCATCGACGGCAAGTCGGCGGGCGAGTTGACCATCGGCGAACTGATCCCCTCCGCGCTGCGCATGTCGTTGTCGCGGATGATCGTCGGCGAGGTGCGCTCCAGCGAGATCGTGCCGATGTTGCGCGTGATGACCAACGGCGAGGGCGGCTCCATGTGCACGCTGCACGTGCGCGAGCCGGACATGATCTTCGACCGGATCGCCGAACTCTGCCTGGAGTACGGCGCGCACATGAGTCCCGAACTGGCCTACCGGCTCGCCTCCAACGCCGTCGACTACGTCGTCTTCGTGCGGATGATCGACGAGACGGCCATCGGCGGCAAACGGCATCGTTTCGTCTCGCACGTCCTGGAGGTGACCGGGATGGGCGAACACCGCCGCCCGGCCGTGAACACGATCTTCGCGCCGACCGCCGACGATCCGCGCGCCACGGCCCGGATGTACCCCTCGGACATGCCGGATCTGATCCGGGCCGGGTTCAGTCCGCATCTGCTGGACGAACCGCACGGCTGGCGCCCGTTGCGGCTCAAGCTGCACCAGGCCGGGTGATCGTATGGGTGACGCGTTGTTGGTCGCGGTGTGCGGATGCCTGCTGGTCGGCGGTGTGATCGGGCTGATCGTCGGGCTCGTCGGCACCTACGACGACCCGACCCCCAAGCCGCCGGGCCGCGTGGAGTCGGCGATCCGCCGGATGCGGTCCGGGCCGGTGACGGCCCGCCAGCGCACCGCCCGCCGGATCCGCCTGTCCGTCGGTGTCGTGGTGGCCGCGCTGGTCTGGTTGTTCACCGGATTCCTGGGCGCCGGGCTCCTGGTGATCGCCGGGTTCTCCGGGCTGCCCTGGCTGCTCGCGCCCACCAGGAGCGACCACAGCGTGATCAAGCGCCTGGACGCGCTCGCCGAGTGGACCCGACGGATCGCCGACCTGATCGAACTGGGCGCCGGACTGGAGAACGCGATCCTCACCTCGCGAGCCACCTGCCCGGAGCCGATCGTCGAGGAAGTCGGCGACCTGGTCAGCCGATTGCAGTCCCGGTGGCGCCCCGAGGAGGCGCTGCGGGCGTTCGCGGCCGATCTGGGCGACGCCACGGCGGACAAGATCGCTGCGGCGCTGATCCTGCGCTCCTCGGACCGCGGGCCGGGCCTGGCGATGGCGCTCAAGGACCTCGCCACGACCGTGCGCGAAGAGGTGCGCCAGCGCCGGGCGATCGAGGCGGACCGCGCCGGCGCGCGGATGGCCGTGCGCTGGATCACCTACATCACCCTGGGGGTCACCTCCCTGGTCGTGGTGATCAACCGCGACTACGCCGCGCCGTACGGCACCGCACTCGGACAGATGGTCCTGCTGCTGATGGCGATCGCCTACGTCGGCACCCTGGTCTGGATGCGTTCGCTGGCCGCCGATCGGGTCAAGCCCCGCTTCCTGGTGGCGGATCCGCGCAGCGTGGTCAAGGCGGCCAGGGCGGTGGACGTGCAGCAGGAGCAGGGTGTGCACACCGCGCCCGTATTGCGGGGTGAGTGGTCGTGATCCCACCGATGGTGATCGTCAGCGGGTGTGTGCTCGGCGCCGGAGTGGCCGTACTGGTGCGCGAGTTGTGGCCGGCGCCCCCGGACCTGGGCAACGCGCTGCACCGCCTGTCCGGGAGGCCGAAGCGGCGCACGGAGCAGACGGGCAGCAAATACGACGACCGACTGGTCGCCATGGTCCGGCACGTCCCGGGCTTCCGGGTGCCGCACCGCGAACTCGACCTGGTCGGCGAGACCGTCGCACAGTTCGTGCGCACCAAGGCGCTGCTGGCCCTGCTCGGGCTCCTGCTGCCCGCGATGCTCTCGGCGGTGTTGACCGCGGCCGGGATCGGGATCGCGTTCTACGTACCGCTGTTCCTGTCCCTGGCGGTGGCGGCGGGGATGTGGTTCATCCCCGACTACGCGTTGCGCGACCAGGCCAAGTCCGCCCGGATCGAGTTCCAACACGCGGCCGCCGCCTACCTGGACCTGGTGGCGCTGGGCCGGGCGGGCGACGCCGGCCCGGCGGAGGCGTTGGAACGGGCCGCGGCCGTGGGGGATGGGTGGGCCTTCACCCGGATCCAGGACGCGTTGGCGCGGGCCCGCGTGGGCAGCGCCGACCCCTGGGACGGACTGCGCGACCTGGCCAAGGACCTGGACCTGCCCGAACTGGCCGACGTGGCCGACATCATCGAGATGGCCGGGACCGAGGGCGCGGCCGTGTACGGCACGTTGCGCGCCCGCTCCCAGTCGCTGCGTGTGGAACTGCTCGCGAACGAACACGAAAAGGCGAACGCGGACTCGGAACGGCTCACCGTTCCGGGGACGATGCTCGTGGTGATCATGGGAATCCTGCTCGGATTCCCGGCAATTTCCCGGATGTTTTCGGTATGAACGACCTTCGGATTCCGAGCCGTTCTCCGGAAGGAGTACAGGCAATGTCAACCGGTTCCTCGTCCCCAGCGTTGCTCGATCGTGTCGAGACCGCCGTGCACAGAGTCGCCCCGGCTCCGGTCGCCTTCGTGTTGGTCGTCACCGGCGGTCTGGTGGACCGCTATCGGCGACTGCGCAAGGAGCGCGACCACGGCGCGGTGAGCATCGAGACGGCGATCATCGTCGCGGTGTTGATGGTGGCCGCGGTCAGCATCGCGGCGGTGATCTACACGATGTACAAGAAGTACCAGGACGGCCTGAAGAAATCCGACGACAAGTACGTGCCGCCGGCTCCGCAGAACGACCAGTAGCACGGCCCGTTCCTCCGTGACCGACATGCGAAGAAGCCGACCCATCGCCGCGATCCGACGCCGCCTGCGCCAGGCCGGGGGGGGGGGGAGCGGGCGCAAGTACAGTTGGGAGGGGGTCATTTTAACGGGGTTGAAACACGGGGGTTTTTTGGGTTTTCAAGT
>NZ_JBHTVA010000008.1:0-149102 GCF_042793325.1 Embleya sp. NPDC056575 | reverse complement strand
CCGTTCCCCTAATTGCTAATACCCCCCCCCTCGCCGGCCACCCGCCCCCGCCGCCCCCCGCCGGGGGGGGCGCACCGCGGCAGCATGTCCATTTCGATGGCGATCATTTTCCCGGTGTTCATCCTCGTGCTGTTGTCGGTGATCCAGGTCTGCCTGTGGTGGTACGCCCGTGAAGTCGCGTTGCAGGCGGCCCAGGAGGGCGTCGAGGTGGAACGTGCGACGAAGGGGGACCATGGGAAGGCGGAAGAGCGGGGCCGAGATGTGGTCAAGGACCTCGGCGGGGGAATGCTCAAGGATCCGAAGGTGATTCCGGAACGAGTCGACGAGGGGCGGCGGATCCGGGTGACCGTTCGGGGTACGTCGTTGTCGATAGTGCCCGGGCTCGGGAGTCTGACCATCACGCAGCACGCGGAGGGCGTCGTCGAGCGGTGGACGAGTTCGGGCCGATGAACATGTGGGGGGCGAGGGTGTACAGGGGGAGCCCGCGGGCGGACGAGGGGTCGTTCGCTCTGGAGGCGGCGATACTCACGCCCGTGTTGATCGCGTTCCTGTGTCTGATCATCGCGTTCGGCCGAACCTCGGTGGCCGGCAACGGTGTGGACGCGGCGGCGAAGGCGGGGGCCCGGGAGGCGTCGATCGCCCGGGACCCGGGCAGGGCGGACGCAAACGCCAGGGCGGCCGTGCAGAGTTCGCTTGCCCAGGACGGGCTTCACTGCACGCCACACACCGAGGTCAAGCTGCCGGGCTTCACCACCGATCCCGGTACGCCCGGGATCGTCACCGTCTCGGTCACGTGCACCGTGTCGTTGTCCGATGTGGCCTTCCCCGGCATCCCGGGTTCGAAGACCCTGCACGGCACCTTCACCTCGGTGCTGGACACCTACCGGGGGAGGAACGGATGACATCCATGGCGCGCACGCGTGTTCGCGGCGCCGACGTCGACCCCGTCCCCGGTGACCGCGGCAGCCTCGCCATCATGCTCGCGATCATGATGGCGGTGATCATCCTGCTCGTCGGCCTGGTCATCGACGGCGGCGGCAAGTTGCGCGCCGACTCCAAGGCCGACGCGTTCGCCCAGGAGGCGGCCCGGGCCGCCGGACAGGCGATCGATCCGACCAAGGCCATCCCGGGGACGGCGATCATCGTCGCGGAAGCGGACGCCAAGCACGCCGCAGAGAACTATCTCGCCACTCACACCAAGGTGAAGAGCGGAAACGCCGTGGTCACCAAGGACGGTCGCCAGATCGACGTCTACGTGACCGTCGAATACAAGACCAAGGTGGCCGCCTTCTTCGGCGTCTCCACCGTCACCGTCAAAGGCCATGCCCGTGCCGGGCTCGTCCATGGGATCCGAAACCCGGAGGACGCACCGTGACCGTTACCCAAGGCCCTCGTCCCGGCGCCGGTCCGGGCACCGGGGCACACGCACGAAATCGTGCCGACCGGGGCAGGCGTCGCGGACCCGGAAGATTCCTGTTCGACCTGATACGCGGCCTGCTCAGCCTCGTGGTGCTGCTCGCGCTGCTCGTCGGACTGCCCGCCTCGCTCGTCGTGGCCACCACCGACGTGTTGCCGCACCGGCTGCCCGCGCTCGACGAGATCGGCAAGATCCTCACCCAACCCGACGACGGACGCGGCTTCCTCGCGGCACTCGCCCTCGTGTTTTGGGTTGCCTGGCTCTGTTTCGCCATCTCGGTGATCGTGGAAATACCGGCCCAGGTACGGGGGTTGTCCGCACCGCGTATTCGCGGCCTGGGCTGGAGCCAGAAGGCGGCGGGGGCGCTGATCGGCGGCATCATGCTGATGCTCCCCGCCGGGACCGCGCTGGCCGCCGGCGAGGCACACGCCGCGCCGCAGCTGCCGGAACACGTGTCGAGTGCGCCCACCCGAGCCGTCGAGCAGGAAATCCCGGTCCGGGTACAGGATCCCGGGCCGACCGCGGGACCTACGCACACCGTGCAACGCGGCGACTCGTTGTGGACGATCGCCGAGGAGCGGCTGGGCGACGGCAAACGCTGGAACGAGATCGCCAGGCTCAACGACGGCAAGACGATGGCGAACGGGCAGCGGTTCGACTCGGCGGACTACGTCGAGGAGGGCTGGGTGCTCGCGCTGCCCGCCAACGCCGGGCCGCCCGCCGAGGTCAAGGCCGCGCACGCGCCGGAGTCGCCGGGGGAGGAGCACAAGGCGCTGCCGAAGACGGTCACCGTCAAGCCGGGCGACACGTTGTCGGACATCGCCGAGGAACTCCTGGGCGACGGCGACCGCTACCCGGAGATCTTCGCCGCCAACAAGGATCAGCCGCAGTCGGGTGGCGCGGCGCTGACCGACCCGAACTCGATCCAGCCCGGTTGGACGTTGTCCATCCCGGGCGGAGGCGGCGCGGACCCGGCATCCCAGCAACAGCAGCTGCCGCAACAGCAGCCGCCGCAGCAACAACCACCCCAGCAGCAACCGCCGGCGCAGCAACCGCCGGCGCAGCAGCAGCCCCCCGCCCAACAACCACCCGCCGAGCCGCGGAAGCCGTTCGTCGAGACCCCGCCGCAGATCGCCAAGCAGGACCCGATCGCGGTCCCGAACGCCCCCGATGGTGCGGGTGCGCCCGGTGCGGCGTCGACCGAGACGCCGAAGAAGTCGGACAACACCAACCCAACCGGCAGCCGGGCCGAGGCACCGAGCCAGGATGGGGAGGAGAGTTCGGTACCGGTGGGCGCGCTCGCCCTGGGTGCGGTCGGCGCCGCGGCGGTGCTCGGCGCGCTGCTGGTACGTCGTCGGCTACAGCAGTCGGTGCGTCGGGACGGGCGCCGGATCGCGATGCCCGCACCGGCAGCGGCCGATCTGGAACAGCAGCTGCGGGCAACCGAGACGCCGGACGCGCTGGACCTGTTCGACCGCACGCTGCGCACGCTGTGTGCCCGGATGTCGGACACCGGCCGCACACTGCCCCTGATCGACTCGGTGCAACTCACCGACCGGCAGCTCGAACTGCACCTGGCCGCGCCGTCCCCTCCGCTGTACCCGTTCGAGGCGGTACACGGCGACCACATGCACTGGACCTGCCCGGCCGACGCCGAGTTGCTGCACACCAGCGCGGCGGCCAACGTACCGGCGCCCTATCCGGCCCTCGCGGTGCTCGGCGAAACCGACGACGGACGCCAGCTGTTGGTCGATCTGGAATCGCTCGGCGTGGTCGGCCTGACGGACGGCTCGGGGGAGGACAACCTCGCGGTGCTGCGCGCACTCGCCGTCGAGCTGTTGTCCAACGTGTGGAGCGACGACCTGTGTGTGACGGTGGTCGGCTTCGGTCGCGAACTGCGTGACGTGGAACGCGAGGGTCGCCAACAGCTGCGCTACGCCTACTCGCTCGACGAGGCGCTGAGCCGGCTGGCGACCTGGTCGGACGAGGTGGTCGGCCTGCTCGACGACGCCAAGCTGACCTCGCCCCGGCAGGCCCGGACCAAGGGCATCCTGCCCGACACCTGGCCGCCGGAGATCGTCCTGTCCCTGGAGCCGCTGACCGAGGCGCACGTCCCGCACATCCAGCGGTTGACCAACACCTACCCGCGTGCCGCCGCCGCGATCGTCGCGCCGGTGCACTCGGAACCGTGGCTCAGCGGACTCGGGGTGACCCGACTGCCCACCGTGCCGGGCGTGGTGACGCCCAGTCGGATCAACACCGACGTGCACGTCCAGCGCCTGGAGGACCCGCAGTACCAGGCGTTGGTGAGCATGTTCACCGTGTCCAAGGATCTGGACGGCGTGCCCGCCGACGAGGTGTTGATCCCCGGCCAACGGCCGGAGCGCGAACCGGAGTCGGTCGAGGTGGGCGTCGGCGCCGGCGGTGGAAGCATGTCCTCCGCCGCGTGGTCCGCGGTCGGCGGGATGGAGCGACCGGCCCGGGTGGGCGGGGCGACGGTGGCGGACGTGGCGGCCGAGTTCGAGGTCTCGCCCGGGTACTACCAGCCCGACCCCACCGATCCCGAGCCCGACGAGCGTGTGTTCGGCGCACCCGGGCGGCCCGCGCCGACCACGCGCCGGGCCGGTCGCGGCGGGTCGGGGTCGGCTTCCGACACCGGCGCGTGGGGGGCCGCCGTATTCCCCGTCGCGGGCATGCCGCTGGCCCCGCCGGAGCGGATCGAGCGCGGCGGCGGATCGCCTGAGGACACCGGCTCGTTGCCGCTGCCGTGGTTGCCCGACGACCAGCACGAGGACGCCGGACCCGGATCCGGCGACACCGCGCACGCGACCGCGGAGGCCGAACGGGCCGCCGAGCCCCAGCTGTTCCAGCCGGCGAACGGCTCGCACGGCCCGCCCTCGGCGCCGACCCGGGAGTACGAAGCACCGGTGACCGGCCCGGATGTGGCGCCGGCCGGGGAACCGGGACACGCGACCGTCGCGGACGCCGCATACGCGCAACAGTCGTATGCCGAACCGCCCTATGCGGAACCGCCGTATCCGCATCCGGCATATGGCGGAGAAGCCTCGGTGCCGCCATCCTTCGAGGAGCCGATCGCCGACGGATCGGTCCGTGCCGGGTCGGCCCACGCCGAGCCGACCGCCGACGAGGCGGTCGTCGTCGCCCCGGGCCACGAGGAACCGGCCCCGGAGTCGGCCGAGTTCGTGGCCCGTGCGGCCCAGGCGTCGGGGTTCGGGACACCCGACCTCGCGGACTCGACGCTCGGTGAGCCGGTCTTCGGCGCGCCCGCCGCGCCCGAGGCGGGCTCCGCACCGGGTCCCGTGACCCCGCCCGCGGAGTTCTCGTTCGGGGACGACGGGCACGACGACACAGGACTCGAAGGGGTGGACGATCCCGAGTACCACCCCCACGCATCCGCCGGGGACGCCGGGCAGTCGGCCGAACCGGTGGCGGCCGCAGAGGCCCCGGACGAGGGAACGGCAGTGCCGATCGACGCTCGGACCAGCACCGGTGAGCAAACCCCTTCGTGGGACGTCGCGGACGCCCCGGAGGGTACCTACGAGACCTACGCGGCGCACGCCGCCGATGGACACGGAGGCGTGCGGGCGGACGTGCTCGCCGGGCCCGGGGTCCACGTGTTGGGCCCGGACGACGAGGTCGACCTGATGCAGGGCCGGGGACGCGAGCGGATCGCCCCGGCACCGGGCGGACCGGGCCCGGAGGTCGCGGGCCCGGCGGCGTTCGGGCCGGCGGACTCCGGTTCGGTGGCGACCGGTTCGGCGGTCGCGGCGACCGGCGCGGTCGGGGCCGCCGACGTGGTCGGTGGCGTCGAGATGCCGTCCGCCGAGTACTGGGGCGCACCCGGGCAGGTGCGGGAGGCCCCGACCACCGAGGACTCCGGGACGTTCCCGGTGGTCGCGCCGGAGGCCGAACCGGCCGTGGCGGAGGCGCCCGAAGTGGGTTCGGCGTGGGATGTGGCCCCGCCGGTGGCCGCGTTGCCGGCCGAGGCACCGGCCGCGATCGGTCAGGCGGCCGAGGGCTTCGCGCCGACCTACCCGGAGATCCGGATACTGGGTCAGGTCGATCTGATCGGTGTCGGCGAGGAGGTCGAGCACGGCCGCCGCGCCCGACTGACCGAACTCGCCGCGTGGATCGCCCTGCACCCCGGTCGGCCGCTGACCGAACTCGACGCCGCCGTCTGGCCGCTGGGCGTCACCGCGACCGCGCGCAACTCGGCGATCAGCCAACTGCGCCGCTGGGTGGGCACGAGCCAGGACGGCACGAGCCACCTCCCCGCCGCGACGGGCGGCGAGGGCTACGCGTTCGGGCCCGGTTTCGCCTGCGACTGGTTCCGCTTCCGCGAGTTGGTCGCGCCCGGTCTGTACGGGAGCCACGAGGTGGCCATGGACTACGCGCGCGCGCTGGACATAGTGCGCGACGCGCCGTTCGACGGGGTGGGCCCGCGCCGCTACGTGTGGGCCGAGCCGTTCCGCCAGCAGATGATCGCCGAGATCGTCGACGTGGCCGCCCGGCTGGCCGAGTACCACCTGGACAACCACGACCCGCAGGCCGCCAAGCGGGCCTGCTCGGTCGGCCTGGTGGTGTGCCCGGAGTCGCAGATGCTCTACCGCACCATGTTCCGGGCGACGCACATAACGGGCGACCGCGCGGAGTTGGACTACTACGTGGACCGCCTGGACGGCCTGCTGGCCGGACTCGGCGCCGAACCGGAGGCGCTCACCGTGGAGTTGCTGCGCGACCTGCTGGACGACTGAGCCGCACCCGGCCGGGCGGGCACGAGCCCCCCGGCCGGTGGCGCGCCGAACCGGATGAACACACCTCGTGATGTTCGGTCACGCACCGTGCACCAGTACGGCGACCAGTGCCGCGCCCAGCAGGAACGGCCCGAACGGCACCGAGCTGCCGCGCCCGGCCCGCCGGGTGACCGCCAGGACGACCGCGAACAGGCCGACGGCCACGTACGCGAGCACCAGCGCCTGGATCAGCGCCGCCCAGGACGACCAGCCGACGACCAGCCCGACCAGGCCCGCCGCCTTGGCGTCGCCCAGGCCCACCCCCACGCCGGCCAGGGCGAGCGCGAGATGCCCGAGGTAGCAGGCCGCCATCGCGATCAACGCCCGCCCGTACGCGTGCCCGTCGAGGGGGATCAGCAACAGCGCGGCGAGCAGCGGATATCCGGGCAGGGTGAGTGCGTCGGGCAGCCGCAGCAGCCGGATGTCGCAGACCACGAGCGCGGCGGCGAGCAACCCGAAGACCAGCAGCGCGGGCAGCACCGCCTGCGCGCCGACCCGCCAGACCAGCACGGCCGCGTAGACGACGAACCCGGCCGCGATCGTGACCCGGTCGCGCCGCAGCACACCCGCGGTGTCCGGGTCGAGGTGGATCGGAGAGTTCCGCACGGCATCGGATCCTGTCAGACCGACGACCGGCCCGGCACCGGTTGGGGGCGAACCGGTGACCGATTCCGGATCGAATCGCGCCCGGCCGGGCTCGCTTGTGCCGGAAACCCCCACCCGGGCGCGGGGCCGGGCGGCACACTGGACAGGTGCCCACAGCCTTGGCGTTCGACCCCTCCCGTGAGCTTCCCCCCGCACCCGGTCCGGAGTTCGCGGGCGCCGGCGCCGTCCCGGACGACGGGGTATACGTGTTCGACGACGAGCGGATCGTGCTCGCCGTGAATGTCGCGCTCGCGACCCGGCGCCCGCTCCTGGTGTTCGGTCCGCCCGGGTCCGGCAAGTCCACGCTGGCGCCGATCGTCGCGCGGCACCTCGGCCGGTTGTGCCACACCGAGGTGATCACCGCGCGGACCGAACCCGAGGACCTGCTCTGGCGCTTCGACGCGCTGCGCCGGCTCAACGACGCACAGACCCGCGAGGTCGCGCCCACGATCGGCGCCTACTGCGCGTCCGGGGTGTTGTGGAAGGCGTTCGATCCGTACCGGACCCCGCCGGCGCGGGACGGGAAGCCGGCCGCGATGCCCGGGGCCGGCCGGGACACCGGGCCCGCGCCCGGGTCCGTGGTGTTGATCGACGAGATCGACAAGGCCGATCCCGATCTCCCGAACAGCCTGCTCGTGCCGCTCGACACGCTGAGCTTCCCCGGACCGGACGGCGAGGAGGTGGCCGCGATTGCGGGTGTCGAGCCGCTGGTGGTGATCACCAGCAACAACGAACGGGAGTTACCCGCGCCGTTCGTGCGCCGCTGCATCGTGCTGTCGCTGGAAGCCCCGGACAAGGAGCACCTGTTGAAGGTGGCCCGGGGCCATCTCGGCGCCGACTACGACGAGTCGACGGCGCATCGGGTGGCGGAGCACCTGCTGAAGGTCGCCGCCGAGTCCGAGTGGGCTGCGGGACCCAGCACGGCCGAGTTCCTGGACACCCTTCGCGCCTGCCACGAACTCGGCGTCGAGCCCGGGAGCCGCACCTGGGACCTGGTCCTGGAGGTCGCCCTGGACAAGGGCCGAGGGAGTGCGAGGCCGCGCGGGTGAGCACCGCACGGGGGCGGATCCATCTGGGCGACCTGGTCCGGGCGATCGTCGCGCTCGACGTGACCGACGCGGACACGGCGGCCGAGATCGCCCGCATGCTCGGCATCGCCGGGGACGCGGACGCGCCGGAGTCGGTGGACGGCCTCGACGAGGCGCTGCCGGCAGACGAACCGGCCGGACCGCCGGCTCCGGGCGAGGTCGTCCCGATGCCGGTGTTGCCCGACGCCGGCTGCTCGCTGTTGGTGCTGCGCGGCCCCCACACGTCGAGCGAGGCGACCGAAGAACCGGCCGAGTCGTCGGAAGCGCCGGCGCAGGAGCGGCCCGGTGAGGTGGATCGCCTGCTCGAAGCGGGCACGGACGATCGCGCCGGCCCTCCGGAGCCGCCGTGGGTGGGCCGTTGGGCGCCGGGTGTGATGTTCGCGGTCGGTTCGACGGATGTGGTCGGTCGTTCCGTGGACGAGCGGGCCCTCGTCCGGCGTGTGGCGGCCCGATCCTTCCTGCGCGAACTTCCCCGGCGGGCCCGGCCGACCACCCGCCTCGGTGTGCAACTCCTGTTGGACGCGGGCGAGTCCATGGCACCGTTCCGGGCCGATCAGCGCTGGTTGCGCGAGTTGGCCGGCGGCGTGGTCGGCCGGGACCGGGTCGAGGTTGTGCGCTTTTGGGGCACACCCGCGCGGGGCGTGCGCCGGGTCGGGCGACGCGAACGCGCGGCCTACCGGCCGCCGGCGGCGGGGACGCCCGTGGTGCTGGTCTCGGACCTGGGGTTGCGCCGGTTGCCGTTCAGCGGGGACGCGGCGGCGGGCCCCGGCGAGTGGGGGGAGTGGATCGACGCGGTGCGCAGGGCCGGTTGTCCGGTGGTCTGTGTGACGCCGTACCCGGCGCGGGCACATCCGTGGTCGTTGCGGCAGCGGGTGTCGCTGGTTCCGCTGGACCGGCGAACCTCGATCCGTTCGGCCCGACGGGAGACCCGGCGCGTGCGGGGGGAGGTGCGGCGGTGACGGCGGAGTGGGACCGGCCCGATCCGGCGTGGGGCGGATGGGCGGACGCCGTCGACGGGCCGTTCGTCGCCGAGGAGTTGCTGCGCGCCGTGGCCGAGCGTCAACCGGCGTTGCCGCTGCTCGCTCAGGTGTTGTGTCTGGCGCCCCATGCCGCACCGGCGTTCGTACGACGTGCCCGGATCGAGTTCGTCCCGAACAGCACGGCGAGCCTGGAGGCGGACCTGTGGTTCTCCCCGCTCGTCGAGTCCGCCGACGCGAACGCCCTGGTCCTGGCACCGGACGTGGCGGCCGTGTTGCGGACCCGGCTGGCGCTCGACCCCGAGCGATGGGCGCGTGTACTTCGGCTCACGGAGCACATGCAGGAGCGGGCCCCCGAACTGGTCCGGCGGTACACCAGGTTGGCTGCGGCGGAGGCGATGGGCGCCGAACCCCGGGATGTCGAACCGGACCTGACGGCCTTTCGCTTCGCGCTGGTGCCGGACGGCACGACGGGCGACGACCTGGCCCGCTGGCTCGTGCACTTCCTGCCGAGGTTGCCCGGGATCCTCGAAACCAGCGCACTCGCAAGGACGTTGGTCGACTCGGCGGCGGCCCGGTTGCGTGTCGAGCCGCCGACGAGTGCGGGCACTGCGGCGGGTTCCGGTACGGCGGTGCGCCGGGGGGTGCGGCTGGGGGTGCGGTTCGACGACGACGGGCTCACGCTGAGTCGGCCGCCGAACCCTGGTGATCGGGTGCTCGAAGTACCGGGTGGGCGACGGGTGCGGGTGGAACTGGCCCCGCCCGGGGAGCGCAGTTTCGGCGGATACCCGGTCGAGTTGGCGGCGGGTGAGTCGAAGCACGTGCCGATCGTGGTGTTCGCCGACCTGGCCGCGGGTCGGGCCGGGCCCAAGTCCCCGACCGAGTGGGGGCGGCTGCTGCGTACCCGGACGGTGTTCGGGGCCACGGCGGCGCTGGCGAACGGCAACCTGCGGGCGGCGGTGCGACCGACAAAGGACGGGACGGAACTGCTGCGTTCCTTCCGTGGCGAGGCGTGGTCGACCGAGCGGCTGGAGGAGACCGCCGAGTTGTCGGGCGTGGACGGCGCTTCGGGAATCGTGCTGCTCAGGGCGGGCGTCGAGGTGATCGTGGTGGATCGGACCTCGCCCGTCGGGGCCCGTCGACTGCTCGAGGGCGACATCCGGGAGGTGGCGATCGTGGGCTTTCGGGTGATCGTCGGGAGTGAACGCGGGGTCTGGGCGATCCCGGTCGGAGCACGCTCCGACACGGTGACGCAGCTGTCCAGGACCGCCGCGCCCGGCATCCGGATCCAGGCCGCGTACGGGTACGAGGACGTCCTGATCGTATCCGCCGGCGGCGAGGTGGAGACCGTCAACCTCTCCACGGGCGCGCGAACCCGGCTCGATTCGCGCTTCGAGCCACGACCGATCACCGCGATCGCCGGCGGCGCGCCGGGCCGTGCGTTGGTCCTGGCCCAGACCGGCCCGCGGCTCGTGCGTGTGCCGGGTTCCGGGCCCGCCCAGACCGTCGAGGGCGAAGCCCTTCGGGCCGACCTCACCTCGCTCGCGATCATCGGCGGCACGTCGCTGGCGGTGGACGCCGACGGACGATTGTTGCGGTGGGACGGGGACCTGCCGATCGACCCGCCCGACGAAGTGCCGCTGCCGTTCCGACCGGTGAGCGTATCGCCGGGGGATCACTCGACGTTCACCATCGTCGGCCGGGGCGGCCCGGTCGAACTCCGCACCGGTGACGGCCGATCCGTCCTGGTCGCCCCACGGTGCGGGAACGAGACGGCGACCGATCGGGCGGCGGACACCCTCATCGCGACGATGCCCCTCGGCCCGGGAGGCGCCGACTTCGGCCGGATCCGTGGCTATGGGATCGGTTGTGTGTGTCTGCCCTTCCGGGCCGAATCGATCGCCGCGGCCGATGGTGTGCCCGACACCGAGGCTTGGGTGTGGATGCGCGCGGCCGGCGCCGCCGGGCTGCGGGTCCTGGTGGACGTGCCCACCGAGCATGTGGCGCGCGTCCGGGGCGAGATCGACGCGGCGAATGTGCTGCGGTATTGCCGCGCACTGATGCGTGCGGGCGCCATCGGTATCCGGATCGTGCAGTCTCGGTACTGGTGGAGCGTGGTGGAGCGGGGTCAGCCGCCGGTGGCGACGGCGAGCGAACTGCTGGGCGTCTTCCGCGCACCGGTGGACGAGTACCCGGGGCGGATCCTCGTGCTCGACTACGACCTGCCGCACGATCCCACCGGGTGGAACGAGAACGACGGATTCCCACCCGCGATGACCCGGAGTCCACCCCCGCCGGGCGGTCGGGCGGTTCGGGTCGCCCAGGCGTCGTTGATCCTGGACCCCTCGGAAGAGGATGTCCGCCTGCGCGACATCGCTCCCTACGAAGGCCCGTTGGGCCGAGGTGTGTCCCTGTCCGCCCTGACCGAGGACGCCACACCACTCACCTGGGCGCGCGCGTCGGTCCTGCTCGCCCGGCCAGGACTTCGCGCCGTCGCCACACTGCCGCCCGGCCCGACGAACGCCCCCCTGGCCGCGATGTTGCGCGCGCACCACGACGAGCCGGCGCTCGCCCGCGGCACGGCCACCCGACTGCCCTCCCTGTACGAGGACGTCGTCGTGCTCCTGCGCCGATACGAGGCCGAGTTCGTGCTCTGCGCGGCCAACCTCGGCGATACGCGTCGCGCCGTGGCGCTGACCACGCCCGGCACGCCGCAGGGCATCCTGGTGGACCTGCTGGACACGGAGGCCCCGCGAACTCTGGGCATCCGTGCGGGAGCGCCCGCGATGCTGGCCCTGGACCCGTACGAATACCGCTGGTTCCGCCTGCTCGGCCCCGACGAGCTGTACGCGAGCGGCCCGTGACCATCCGGCACTTTCCCGATCCGCACGACGCGTCGCCGCCGCGGCCCCGGATCTTCGTCAGCCACAGCACCCGCGCCAAGCCCGACGCGGTCTGCTGCCGCTGTCTGGACGCGCGCGAGGCGCTGGTCGCGCAGTTGGCGGCGGAGGGCTTCGAGGCCGTGTACGACAAGGACTTCCTGCGCGGCGGCGACGTCTGGCAGCAGGAGATCGCCCTGGAGTTGCACCGCAGTCAGGCCACTGTGCTGCTGCTGTCGCGGCACGCGATGGAATCGGCCAACGTCGGCTACGAGGCCGGCATCGCGGACGGCCGGCGGCGGGTCGACGCCCGATACCGGTTCATCGCGCTGAAGTTGCCGGATGTACGGCGTGCGGACCTGCCCACGAGTGCGCTCAAGGCGATCCACCTCGGCGAGGTGGACATGTGCGACTGGAGCGACGACGAGATCACCGGAGGTCGCCTGCCCGCCAAGTTGCGCGCCGACCTCGACCAGATCCGGCTGTGGCACCTCGACCGTTCCTCGCCCACGCGATACGCGGTCACCGCCGCCCTGGACGGCGCCTACGAGGACCGACTGCGGGCCGCGGCGGACGTGTTGGAGGTGAGCGGCCCGCTGGACCGCGAGGTATTGCGCGAGCGGCTGAGCGAGGCGCTGCTGACCGAGCGTGTCCCGGTTCCGCCGCCGCGACCGGACCCGCTGGTACGGGCATTGGGCGAGGTGTTGCCGGTGCTGCGGCCGGACCCCGCGTACACGGTGGCCGAGTTGAGTGTGGTGTACGCGCGGGTTCCGGCGCTCGCCGCCGCGCAGTTGGGCGAGTTGAGGGCCTGTGCGGACGGGCGGGTCGCGGTGCTGGCGGCGACCCGGGACGGTACCTTGCGGGCCTACCTGCTGCGCGCCAGCGGTCGCCCGCGTCCGTGGCCGCACCTGGAGGTCACGGTGCCCGCCGGGGCGCGGATGGCGGCGGACCTGGTCGCCGCGATCCGGGACGCGGTGGCCGGGTATCTGGGCTACGACGGTTACGACGACCCCGAGTTGGCCGGCGAGGCCGGGTTCCGCGACGTGCTCGACGCGCACGCCCTGGAGACCGGCCCGATCGTGGTGGTCATCCGGCACCTGCCGGACGTGGCGCTGGTACGCGAGTTGCGGGCGTGCTTCCCTCGCCTGCTGCTGCTGTTCGTCACCGACCGGTCCGGCACCGGTGTGGCGGTCGAGGCGATCGAGCTGGCACCGCTGACCCGGTCCGGCGAAGGGGAGCTGAAGCGTACGCACAGCCGCGCGATGCAGCTGGCCGGGCGTGCGGAGGTACCGAACCCGCCCTGGAGGCCCGCGTGACCGGTGGTACGGATCCGGTGCTCGAACAGACCTGGCGCGCACAACGACGGTGGTCGCTCGCGGCCTCGGCGGCCAAGAACTCGGTGCGGCGCTGGCGCCTGGTCCGGTTGATCCTGGGTGTGACGGGCGCGGTCCTGGTGACGGCCGGCACCCAGGCGTCCGGGGATCCCGGCACGGTGTTGTCGCTGATCGGCGCGCTGTGTGTGGGGCTGGTGCCGCTGGTGACGTCGCTGCGCCTGCAACCGGAGCGGATCGAGGCGTGGACCCGGACGAGGTCGGTCAGCGAGGCGCTCAAAAGCGAGGTCTACCTGTACCTGACGGCGAGCCGGCCCTACGCGGGCACCGAGGCCGAGCGCCGGACGACGCTGACCGCGCGCCGCGTCGCCCTCGAGGACGCCGCCGCCGAACTGCTCGCGCTGCTACCGCAGTCGGCGCCGGGGGCGTACCCGCTGCCGCCGCCCGTGCACGACGTGGACAGCTACGTGCGGGAGCGGATCGACGACCAGGCGGACGGCTACTACGGCACGCAGGTGATCCGCATGCGGCGCGGGCTGGTCCGGATCCAGTTCGCCGAGTTCGTGTTGGCGATCACCGGCATGGCCCTCGCGGTGGTGGCGGGCACGAGCGGCGGCGCCGGGGCGGGGGCGTGGGTGCCCGTGGTGACCACCGTGTCGGCCTCGGTGATGTTGTACGGGTACGGCATGCGGTATCAGGAGAACCTGATCTCGTTCGCCCGCACGGCCGAGCAGTTGCGGCGGTTGCGCGACGATCGTTTCGCCCGGATGCCGCTGGATCCGGCCGAGGAGGCCCGGTTCGTGGAGCGATGCGAGAACGTCTTCTCGATCGAGACGCAGGGATGGATGGCCCGGGCGGCGAGCGCGGATCCGGGACCGGCGCAGTGACCCGGGCGGGCCGGGCGGGCAACCGGCCCGGCGGTGATGGTCGGTGACGGGGTGTCAGGCGGTTCGACTACGGAGCGGAGCGGTTGCCGGGTCGGCCGACTCCTCGGCACGACCGTGCATCGGCTCGTCCGCTACGACGTCCGGCACGGTGTACGGGCCCGAGTGCAGGCCCCAGTCGTAGTAGCCGCGGATCCAGTTGCGCATGCCCTCGACGCTCATCTCCACCGCGATGCGATCGGCGGTGCCCAGGCCGAGTTCGCCGCAGATCTGCGGCATGTACGCCTGGAGCGTCATGAATGTGTCGAGTTGTTCGTAGGTCATCCGGGTCGCCTCGCGCAGTGCGACGTCGTACGAGCAGTCGAGCCGATCGCGCAGCACCGCGACCAGGTTGTGCGAGGCGACGCGACGGCCCCGACGGCCCGGCGACTGGATGTCGTTGATGTACGCGATGGTGTCGGTCGCCGCCTCGCGCAGCCGGCGCATCAGCGGATGTGCCTGGATCTGCGCGGGCACCTCGAAGCGGCGGCTGCGCTCGATCGCGTCGAGCGAGTGCGGGATGCCGGCGGTGTTGCGGCGCATCACCCGGTAGGAGTCGAGGTCGGGCACCGCGCGGGACTCGCTCATCCGCATCTCGGACGCGTGCGCGGCCAGGAATCTGGCCCAATTCGCCGCGAATCGGTTCTGCCAGGTCACCGAGGTGCCCTCGGACATCGACGCCCACACCTCGGACCAGGCCAGCGTGATCGGGGAGACCAGGTCGGGCGGGGTGCCGGGTTCACGGAACGGGATGGTGATCAACTCGCGGGCGATCTCCGCGACGCGGTCCCGGCGTTCGGGGGAGCGGGGACGCGGGGCGGCGGCGCCGGCCGGGCTCGACGTGGCGTCGGTGCGCGAATACGCCTCGGTGCCGGGGCCGGTGTCGCAGTCGTCGTCGAACAGGAAGGCCAGCGCGAACCAGTTCATCAACAGGTACTGGTCGTCGGCGGACGCGTGCGGGTAGGTGCGGCCGACCGCTTCCGGCAGGTCCCACGCGATGTATTCGCGCATGCCGTCCTCGGTGCGGATCAGCCCGCGTTCGCGGACCCAGTCGAGGTGGCGGCTTCGGGCGTGGTCCAGGTACGGACTGATCGGGGCCTCGAACGGTATCGAGAACAGCACATCCTGCGGCACCTGGTCTCCCACCGGTTGCGTGATCATTGTTATGCCGCATCGGCGTCGCCGGCGCAAGATCCTTTGTGTGTGCGGAGGGTGACGTCGACGGGAGCTTCGACACGTACGGTGATACGTGTGCGGGCACCTGCGCCGGCACGTGCCCCGGGCTCGCGGACCGGCTCCGGGTCAGGCCGCGATGTGAGCGTTGCTCTCGGTGGAGAGCAGTGCCTTCAGGTCGTGTACGGCGGCCCGGCCGGCCCGGTTGGCGCCGATCGTGCTCGCCGAAGGACCGTACCCCACAAGGTGGATGCGCGGGTCGCGCGCGGTGTGGGTGCCCTCCATCCGGATGCCGCCGCCCGGCTCGCGCAGGTCCAGCGGCGCCAAGTGCCGCAGTACCGCCCGGAATCCGGTCGCCCACACGATCGCGTCGGCGCGGACCTCGGTGCCGTCGGCCCAGGCCACGCCGAGCGGGGTGACGCGGTCGAAGATCGGCAGTCGGGTCAGCACCCCGTGCTCGCGTGCGGCCCGCACGGCGGCGGTCGGCGGCAGCCCGGTGACGCTCACCACGCTCTCCGGCGGCAACCCCGCCCGGACCCGCTCCTCCACCCGGGCCACCACGGCCCGGCCGACCTCGGCGTCGAAGTCGCCCTCGCGGAACACCGGCGGCCGTCGGGTCACCCACGTGGTGGTGCCGACCTCGGCGATCTCGGCGAGCGCGTGGATCGCCGACGTGCCGCCGCCGACCACGACCACGTGCTGCCCGGCGAACTCGGCCGGGCCGCGATAGTCGGCCATGTGCAGTTGCCGGCCCCGGAACTCGCCGGCTCCCGGGTAGTAGGGGACGAACGGATGCCGCCAGGTCCCGGTGGCGTTGATCAGGGCCCGTGCCGTCCAGACGCCGTGATCGGTCTCGACCGTCAGCGACCCGGCGGGGGAGCGGTCGACGTCGAGGGAGGCACGGGCCACGCCGGCGGACGCCGTCGCACCGCCCCCGGACGCCCGCTCGCCGCCCAGCCCCGACCGCACCGCGCGCACCACCACCGGCCGGACGACCGCGAGTTCGAAAGCCGCCTCGTACGCCGCGAAATACTCCGGCAGCGCCTCGAACGCGGGCCGGGTCGGGTCGATGTCCGGCACCGCCATCCCCGGCAGCTCGTGGATGCCGTGTACGGCCTCCATCCGCAGGGTCGGCCAGCGGTGCCGCCACGCCCCGCCCGGCCCCTCGTCGGCGTCGAGCACCACGAACGACAGCCCCGACCGACGCAGATGGTAGGCCGCGGCGAGACCGGCCTGTCCGGCGCCGATCACCACGACGTCCACCGCCGCGCGGCCCGTCCCGGCCGAAGCCCCGCCCCCGGACCGGGGAGCCGCCCCGGCCGATGTCCTCGTCGCGTTCACCGTCTCGGTCACACGAGCGAGAACAGACGGGTCGGGTGGTTGCTTCCCGATCAGCCCGTGGCGTCGACCACCACCACGATCCCGATCACCTGGCCGGCCACGGTCACCAGGCCCAGCCACCGCCGTACCGCGCGCGGCGTCCATCCCGGCAGCGCCATCGACAGGGTGGCCAGAAGCAGCGCGAGCAGACTCGTGCCGAACGCCACCAGCGATCCGTCGGCCGGACCGACGGTCGGCTCCCGGCAGCCCCGGCGCTCCATGCAGTCGTTCGTGGCGTTCCAGTAGCCGGCGAGCACGACGGTGCAGTCGAGCACGACCAGGACCACCGTGGCGAGGAACAGCGCCCAGCCCACGAGCAGCGCGCGCGGGCCGGGTTCGGGCGCCTCCTCGGGCCCCGTCACTCGGGATCCGCCCCGAGCAGCCGGCCGAGTTGTTCCTGGCAGCGGTCGAGTCGGGCCTGGAGCAGGGTGACCTCGGCGACCAGCTGCGGGACGAGGTCGTCCCCGCCGCGCGGTGCGTACGGGCTCGCGTCGGCGGCCACCGGCACGCCGGCCAGGCGCGCGTACGAGCCGAACGACAGGCCCACCCGCCCGACCGCGCACCCGGTACAGCTGCCGACCAGGCCGCGCCGGCCCACCACTCCGGTACCGGCGTCGACGAGGAGTTCGGCCGGATTGCCGCACCGGCACGCGCCCACCCACACCGAGGTGACCCGCTGCCGGCCGGACCGGAAGCCGCGCTCGTACCGGATGTAGCGGCCGAGCACGTCCACCCGCAGCAGCGCCGCGTGCCGATACTCGGTGACGCACATCAGGGCGCGCGCCTCCGCCCGGTCCGCGAGGCTGTAGAACCCGCAGTCGCAGCGCGGCGCCGGCGGGGCGTGCCGCCGTCCGTACGCGCAGCGCGCCTCGGCGTCGACCTCGTACGCCCGGCTCCGCCCGATCGACACCCCCGCGAAGGCGGCCCGATCACCGTCCACCGACAGCAGCAGCCCGGCGACCTTGTACCCCACGGGCGCGACGCCCGGCCGCTCCTCGGGCAGCCGCCGCCGGCCGATCATCGCCCGCCGGCCGCCGACGGCACCTCGGCCGGCGGCGCCGAGAGGGCACGTTCGCCGCGCTCCCGCCCGTCCCCGGACCCGGTCGCCGCCGCGCCGACCACTCCCTCGTCCCGTCGTGTCCGCTCCACGACCTCACCCGTCGCCACCGGCCTGCCGAGCTGCATGGGGTTCCCCTCCCGGGATGGATACCGCCCGCCGACACCGCCGGCGACCCGCCCGACGGCAGCGCTGTGCACGCTTCCCAGGAATGTTCACCCGCCGCGCCCGCACCCACACCCCACGACCCGATCGACACAAACCACCCATCGGATCCGGCCAAACCAACCACCAGGTAACCGTGTCGCAAAGCTCTCCCGAACCTTGCTATCCTTGCCATGCACGCGGGGCGCAACCCCGCGCACCACTCGTCCGGGTGGCGGAATTGGCAGACGCGCTAGCTTGAGGTGCTAGTGCCCGAAAGGGCTTGGGGGTTCAAGTCCCCCCTCGGACACCGACGGCTGTTATCGAGACGGCCGGTTGAATTGACGTGATCCCGTTTCGACCCCCGAGGTCGGGCGGGATTTCGGCTTTTCCGGGTGCGTTCGCGCTGCTGTGCGGGCCGAATGTGGTCAAGGGCGTAGTGCGGCGGATTCCCTTCGCCCCGGCGAGGTCGGTTCGGTGTCACCCGACTCGGTCGCGCAGCCGGCCCAGGCGCGCGTCGATGTCCTCGAAGAGGTGGGTGAGCGTGTCGACGGATGCGGTGGGGGCGGTGCCGTCGCCGGGGCCGTCGGGGAGACGGTCCGAGGCCACGGGGGGAGCGGAGTCGGCCTCGCCGATCCAGGCCAGCAGCGCGGCGTCGTCCGGGAGTTCGTCGGGCCCGATGATCTCGTACATCAGGGTGCTGCCGGCCGCGTCGATGGCCTTGCACAGTGCGTTCAACCGGTTGCCCGGTCGGGCGGCGCCGGCCGTGGTCGGGCTTTCCATGACCCGGAGCACGGCCAGTGCGGTGGGGCGGTGGTGCATGATGCCGAGACGCGGCGTGGTGTCGAGGAAGTCCTGGTTGCCGCAGGCCGCCTCGACGGGTCGGTAGTCGGCACCGTCCCGGTACATCTCGGCAGCCCACCAGAGCCGGGCGAAGGCTTGGACGCAGTTGTCCCCCACGAATCGGGACGCCTGCACGACGGGGGTCCGTCGCGCGTCCTCGCCATCTGCCGGACGGTGCCGCCACAGCACATAGTCCGGGGCGACGAGCATGGCGAGGTACGCCCACAGATCCTTGTCGGCGGCTTCGCTCCTGGTCAATCGCAAGGTCGCGTGCAGGCGCGGCGCAAGCCAGGCGTCGGCGTCGGTGCGGTCGCTCGCGAAGCGGGCCATGGCTTGATCCAGCAGCTCCCGGACCGGTTCGGTGTTCCACCGCGCCGACGGGTCGGCGATCACGGTCGCGGCGCGCAGCAGAGCGACCCGGGCGGGCGGCTCGACTCCGGACAGAACGGCCGGATCGAGGTGACGGATGGCCACCCCCACCGGCAGCAGGGCGAGTCGATCCTCGGTGGTGTGTTCGAGCTTCACCGGTCTTCTCCATGGGATGAGCGGGCGGCGAGGCGCAGTGTCGTCGCGAGCTGCATGGGCAGTCGGGCGCGCCGCGCGGCGGCGTACTGGATGCGGGCCTGCAGCTCGCTCCAGCCCCGCCCCTCCTGTCGTCGCGCCCGCAGTTCGACGAGCGCGTCCGTGGAGGACAGCCCGGGGAGAACGTCGGGCAGCATGGTTTCGAAGACGGACTCGCGCCAGCCCGTGGCCACCTGCGGCCGGCCGTCCTCGTCCGACTCGATTTCGCTCACCGCCGCGTGGAACATCGTCGCCCAGACGTCGCCGGCGATCTGGGCGTTGACGAGGGCGGCCGTCGCCTTCTCCACGGAACTGCCGCCGCGCAGCAGAGCGGTCAACCCCTCGACGCCCTGGTTCAGGTAGACGGTCGGCATTTCACCGCAGGTGTCGACGAACCAGGGTGCGTCCTTGAGTGGGCGCAGCCATGCGTACGGGCCGTCGCGAAAGTCGGCCTCGACGATCCGAATCTCCCTGTCCCGGACTGGAATGTCGGCTTGGAGGTCGATCACCCAGTCAGTCGCGCTTCGCCCGATCCTGCGTCCCCGGACCCCCTCGACCGCCGCCACGACCTGCACGCCGAGGGTGGCCCGGGAACGGTGCCGGGATCGGCGCAGCCACACGGAGCCCTGCCAGGTATCGGAGCCGCGGTCTCTGGTGAGGCGTTGAACGGTCCTGGTGTAGGTGGTCGACTCCTCCAGCACGGCCACACAGACGAGTTCGGACCAGGGGCCGTGGGTGATCTCCTCTTGCGGCAGCACGGTCCGGATGTCGAACACCGCCTCCTGCCAGTCGTTGCGGGCGGCACCGTCGAGGGCCACGACCTGCAGCGACGGGGAGATCTTGGCGTGGTCGAGTGGACGGCCGTCGACCCGGACGCGGGTGATCTCGACCTCGACTCGTCCGCCCAGGACGGCGTAGGGGTGAATGATCCGGCTCATCGATGCGGGGCTCCTTCGACGGTCCTGCGCAGGCTCACGGTGACGGTGGCCCGGCAGGCGTCCACAGGATGGCTGTCGACATCGGTGACGCCGCCGAACATCGCGTACCGCACACCTGGGGCGACGACGAGGATGTCACCGACGAAAGAGCAGTTCTCCGTGGCGGTCAATTCGGCCCAGCAGACCGGGCTTCGCGAGCCGAAGCACACGATCGGCGAGAGGTGCCATGGGTCGTCCTGCTGTGGGACGGCGACACGCACACGCAGCGACCACGCCCCGGTGGTGTCGACCCTGCCGTCGATGTCGTCGACGACGGGATAGCCGCGGCCACGATGAACGTCCGTCCGCTCGCCGCCGGTTGCCGCGGTGAGCGTCAGCAGGCTTCGCAGCGCCTCGTGGCCGGCTCCGTCGGCGGGTGCGACGGCCCGCGCGCGGACGATCGCGCGTACGGCGTCGTCGGCCGCCGCGCGGAACTCGTCGAGGCGCTTCTTCGCTCCGCGCACGTATGTGTCGGTCAGCTCTTTCGTCCATTCCCAGCGGTCGTGCGCGGGCGGCTCGGACGCGCGAAGGAACGCCTCGGCGCGCACGATGTCCGCTCCGTCGCGGGCAAGGGCGAAGCCGGCGAGCAGAACCGCCTGGTAGGGCTCGACGCCAAGGCCCGCGTCACGCGGCCTGCGGCTGGTGATCGTCATGCGATTGCCGCGCACGTACACGATCCGACTGTGCGTCCGGTCGCCCTCGTCCGCCGGCGTGAGCAGCAGCACCGCATCGTGGGTGACAGTCGCGGCCTTCCTACCGTCGGTGCGCAGCGGTGGCACGGTGAGTGTGACAGCGCGCTCGACCACGTCGGTCCGGCCGGAAATCCCGGTGACGGTCTGCCCGGCCAGGTAGGCACGCAGGGCGCGGGCCAGGGCGGGGCGGCGTTGCTCGGGGTCGACGCGGGCCTCTGGGATCAACTCGGCCCCGTTGCGCAGGGTCTGGACCGACGCCTCCAACAGCGGTGGCACCGTGTCCGATCCGGTCATCGCGGCCCAAAAGTTTTCCGCCAAGGAATCGCAGAGCTTGTTGTGCATGGCCTGGAGGCCCTCGTCCCCGGCGGCGACGGCGGCGGCGTCGTGGACGTCGACCACCAGGAACGAGGTGCCGGGCTCCTGGTTCTCACGCTCCAGATGCAGGCGAGTGGTCTCCTGCTCGGTTCCCCACCATGAGCGGGAGACGTTCTCGAAGGCGCGGTCGCTGTCCGGTTCGCCGAACCAGGCCGGTCCGGCGAACGCCTCGCCGCCCACCGCGCGCCAGGGCAGGTCCAGGTGACCGATCAACCGCCTTGCCGTGCGACCCTCGTGAGGCACCGAGAGGTTGCTGTTGATGAGAACGAGGCCGAGCCGACTGGCGGCCCAGAGGGCCGCCTTGCCCAGGCCGTAGGAGCCGCCGGCGCGGTGGTTGTCGCCCTTGTGGCTGTCGAGTTGACGTCGGACGACGGCGGCGAAGCGGCCGTCCTCGTATTCGGGACCGGTGAGACCGTTGGTGTTGTGATCGTCGACCCGGAGCAGCAGGAGTGAGCCGGAGGCTTCCATCGCCGACAACCCCGCGGCGAGGCCACGTCCGACCTTGTGGTGTGTGGCCGCCGCGGCGGCGTAGTGGGCCTTGAGTGATTCCCACTGCACGGCGTCCAGGAAGTTGCGAAGGATTTCACCGGTGAGTTCGTGCAGGATGTACCGGACTCGGACCGGACGCGTGGGGTCACGTCGCTCGTCGAGAGAGTTCTGCGTCGCCTCGCGTACGAGGACATCGAGGTCTGCGTCGAAGGCGAACGCCGCTGCGTTGCCGAACTCCCGTCCACCGTCGACGTGTGCCGGACGGTGGTACCAGGTCACCGGACGTGCGGCGACAGCGTCGCTCGTGCGTTCGTACACGGTGGCCGGATCGGTGCCGAAGGCATCGGCGATCAGGCGCACGGTCTCCCGTCGTGGTTGTGCCCGACCCGTGATCCACGCGGAGACCGCGGCTCGGGTGACGCCGACCGTGGTCGCGAGCTCGGACTGGGTCATGTCCCGACGCCGGAGCTGCCTCCCGAGCCAGGGACCGAAGTCTTCACTCTCATCGATCACCGCGGGTGTTCCCTCCGCCGAGCCGTCGACCCCGTATGCCGCCGGTGGTTCGACCGGGGAAAGCACGCTAGCAGTGGTATTTGACATTCACAATGTGTCAAAGATTCTTGTCGGCAGGTCGTTGCGGACTGCGCCGACAGACGCTTGAGGATGAATGCCGACCTGCACTTGAGGCTTCCGACGATGCGGGCTTCGGCTCTTGTCCGTGCACTTGTCTTCCAAGGAACGGCGTAAAGCCGGTGAAACCAATCAATTGGGATGCGCCGGGGGTGGAGCGCCCTCCCGGCGGAGAATCGCTGGACACGGATGAGGATCCTGTGCCACGGTGGTTGATATAGCGCACTTGCCGCCGGATCTCGTCGACGGTCGGCCGATCGAGATATTTGCGGGTTCCTTTTGGCGCGCCCTTGTACGGCAATTGCATAAATCGGATGTCCCATTCGGCTGCGCACCGGACGGAGCGCCACACACCGCCGGACGAGCCCTGCCGCAGCCCGCTGCCCATGGGGACGATTGCCGATCAACGTGTCGCAGGTGAAAGGAAGTTCGAGGTCGGGCACCACGGCAACGAGCCGCCCCGAGCGCGAGGCGGACGACGCCGTTCCGATGCCGCTCGTCACTTCGGTGACCTCGAAGGATCGACGCTCCATATCCCCGGCACGTGCGGCTCTTCTTTTTTCCGTCAATATTCATCTTGATACTCGGTCCGGGGTGATGCCGGGCAGGAAGCAGTTGGATCTTGAGCGATCGGCGCTTGTCGCAAGGTTCGGATGCCTTGGTGATCCAAACGGTAGTGGAGCAATCGACTCGTACGCTGGAGACCTATCGCATCGATCCCGGCCTGGTGCAGGAACACGCCAACGGCGAGCTGCGGATCACGCAGGGCGGATACGGCGAGCGCCAGTTGTTCGAACTCGTTCAGAACGGCGCCGATGAGATCGCCAATGAACCCGGCGGCCGTCTGGCCGTGGTGCTGACCGACGACACGCTCTACTGCGCCAACCAGGGCACCCCGGTCACCCCGGAAGGCGCCGACACGATCTTGCGCATGAGTGTCTCCCGTAAGCGCGGCGGCCAGATCGGCCGCTTCGGTGTCGGTGTGAAGTCGGTGCTGTCGGTGACCGACGCACCCCAGTTCTTCAGCGCCGGCGGATGCTTCGGCTTCGACCGGACCTGGTCCGCCGACCGCATCGCCGAGGCCCTCGGACTCCAACAGCCCCTCGAGATGGACACCCCGGTGCTCCGGATGGCCCGTCCCCTGGATCGAGAGGAGGAACTCGACAGGGACGACGTCCTGCGGGAGCTCCTGGCCTGGGCAACCACCGTGGTCAGGCTCCCCCTGCTACCGGGGGCGGCCGAGCGCTTGGGGCACGACATCACCGGCTTCAAGCATCGCGACGGTCACGAGACCGACGCATTCCCCTCCGGTTTCCAGATCTTCTCCTCCCATGTCGGCGAGGTGCTGCTGGAGGACCGGCGTCGGCTTCCCATCCAGCGCCGCAAGCTGACCGTGCAGGTCTCCGGTGAGCGGCGGATCATCCGTGAAGTCGGCACAGGGATCAAGGAGACGGTGAGCGAGTGGCACGTCTTCACGGTCGCGCACGAACCCACTGCGGCGGCCCGTGACAGCGCGGGCGAACTGCACGACCGCGGCGTCATCGACGTCTCATGGGCGGTTCCTGCCTACGTCGAGAAGGACGGGTTGTTGACGGTGCCTCTCGGGCGCGGTCGCTTCTGGTCCTACTTCCCCACCAAGTACCCCGTCTCCGTGACGGGTTGCCTGAACGCGGCCTGGAAGACCAACGAGGACCGGCAGAATCTCCTCGACGGCAGCCCCTTCAATCGTGAATTGCTCCAGGTCGCGGCCCGCGTGGTGGTCACCTCCCTGCCCCGGTTGTCCCGTAAGGAGGATCCCGCCGCCTGCCTGCCGCTGCTGCCCGGCCGCACCAAGGAAGCCGTGAACTGGGCGGAGGAGTACTTCATCCGCCACGTCTGGGATGCCGCCGCGCAGCTTCCGTCCCTGCCGGACCAGGACGGCGTCCTCCGCGTCCCCCGGGACCTGCACGTCCACCCCGAGAAATTGCGGCCGGAATGGCTGCGCATGTGGGCCGAGTATCCTGGCCGCCCGCGCGACTGGGTACACCCCTCGGTCGACGCCAACCCGCTGCGCCACGGCAAGATGGAGCACATCCTGTCGGCCGCCAGGAAGTCGACGGAAAGCGTTCGCACCTGGCTGGAGGCGCTGGTGTCGGACGGCACCGCCGAGTCGTCCGGTCACGCGATCCGCATCCTCGCGGCGATGGTGGAGCACAACGGTGACCGGGAGACGCTGGAGGCCGCGCGCACCGCCCGCATCGTGCTTACCGACGGCCACGGGATGGTGGCCCCGGTCGCGGGCAAGGTCTTCCATCGCACCGGTGCCGACGAGCTCCGCGACGACATGGTCTACGTGCACACGGCCATCTCCGAACGCATGGAGATGCAGCGCCACCTGCACACCATCGGTATCCGGATCGCCGACGCCCACGGCCGCTTCCAAGGTGTGCTCGACCAGGGCTTCGGCGGCTACACCCCGCAACTGTGGACCCAGTTCTGGATGTTGCTACGCAGCGCGGGTGGCAACGCCCAGGTGGATCGCATCCGCGGCCGATACCCGGACGCTCGCGCCGTGCTCCACGTCCGCACGGTCGACGGATGTTTTCGACCCATGGCCTCGTGCCTGCTGCCGGGAATCGTCGTGCCCGGGGACCGCAGCAGAGACGCCTCGATCGCCGTGGACACGGATTTCCACGGCGCGGACGCCGCGATCTTCCGAGACCTGGGCCTGGTCGACCGGCCCGTCGTCGCCCACGACCCGAAGCGGCAGCCCTGGTTCGAGGAGTACCGGCAGGCGGTGCACGACGGCTACCTGCGCCGGCTCGCCGCGGACGCCCCGCGGACCAACATCAATCGGCTCGTTCTGGAAGGAGCCGCACCGGCCGGCCCCTTGGACCTGCTGCCACGCCTCTCGGAGGAGGGCCGCGCCGCGTTCGTCGCCGCGATCCCGGACGTCGGCGTCGTCGCGAGCTGGACCCGCGCGTACAGCGCCTCCGCCAACGGACGCGCCGAAGTGCCGTCCCCGCTGCGTTGGATGCTCGACAAGCACGGCCTGGTGCGCACTTCGCTGGGCCTGACCCCGGTACGCGAGGCGGTAGGCCCGCAACTCGAGGCCTACGCGCAGGTGCTGCCCGTCGTCACCGACATCTCCGAGTCGAAGGCGGGAAAGCTGCGGATGCCGGCCACCCCCGAGGACGTGCCGGCGAAGCGTTGGCACGCTCTGCTGAGCCGGGTGCTGGTCAGCGAGGACGATGCCTTCATCGGCCACGCCTACGCCCTGATGCTGCGTGTCGGCATGGAGTTCCCCGACGGCGTCCTGACCCGCTGTCGCGTGGGCGAGTCCTGGGATGTGCGTCCCGATACGGAGATCGTGGTGGCGACATCCGCGGCGGCCTTCGGCGAACTCGTCCGCGAGCAGCTTCCCGCACTCCTGGTCGCGGACAAGGCCGACGCCGCGACCGCTGCCCAGATGATCGAACAGTGGGGGATGCTCAAGGTCGAGGATGTCATCAGCAAGCAGGTCCGCAAGGCCGGGACGACCCGGCCGACGTTGCTTGTCGACGAGTTCTCGCCGCTGCGTCAGCGCCTGGGCAAGTTGGTGGAGAACCGGAAGGTCCAGCGCTGCGGTGAGCTGGAGCAGGAGATCCGTACGCCGCGTGGTGTGGAGCTGAAGCCGCTGTCCTCGGCCCGCAACGGGTCGACCCTGCTGGTGCTCGACACGCTCTCCCCGTTCGATGTTCTGACCGCCGCCGACCGGGAGTTCGGCTGGCAGCTCGGACCCCAGGGCTGCAAGAGCGTGCTGGACCTCCAGGCGCGTCACGAGCAGGACCGCAAGACCCGCGCTCGACTACGGCAGATCGCCGACGCCGAAAGCGTCATCGACAAGATCGCCCTGTTGATCGGTGAGGAGGAATTGCGCAGCGAGCTACCCCCGGGCCTCTTGGACAGTGAGGTCGCCGAGCGCGGCGGCGAGCAGCCGGATGCCCGACGCATCGCGGAGCTGGCCTTCAACTCCCACGGTGAGGAGATCCTCCGCATCCACAGCCGGGACCTGGCTCTCGCGTTCCCCGGCAACGCGCCGAGCAGCTTCACCGGCGATGCCAAGGCACTGAAGTTCGTCACAGACCTCGGGCTCCCCGACTCGTTCGCCGGCTCCCGGGTGCCGCCGCTGGAAGCGCGCATCCAGGTGGAGGGTCCGTCCGAATTCCCCGCCCTGCACGAGTACCAGGAACAGTTGGCGCAGGCGCTCCAGCGGTTGCTGGACAACCCCGTGCCGCAGCGCGGCATGTTGTCCATCCCGACCGGTGCCGGCAAGACGCGCGTGACCTCCGAGGCTGTGATCCGGTGGATCCGAAACCGTGGCGAACTCCCCGGGCCTGTGCTGTGGATCGCGGAGAGTGAGGAGCTGTGTGAGCAAGCTGTGCAGAGTTGGCGGTTCGTCTGGTCCAAGGTGGGCGCCGAGATGCCGCTGGTCATCAGCCGTCTCTGGTCCTCGAACGAGGCCGCGCCGGTGACAGGTGAGCCGCATCTGGTCGTCGCCACGGACGCCAAGCTGCTGAGCGTGCTCGGCCACGAGGACTACGCGTGGCTGCGGGACGCCGCTCTGGTCATCGTCGACGAGGCGCACCGGGCCACCTCTCCCCGTTACAGCGAGATCTTCGAACACCTTGGCGTCAACCCGCCGACGACGCGTCGCCACCTGGTCGGTCTGACGGCCACGCCCTATCGCAACAACGAGGACCTGACGCTGCGTCTGGTGCGCCGCTTCGGCACCCGCCTCGATCTCGACGTCTTCGCCGGCGACCAGAACGAAGCCATCCGACAGCTCCAAGACCTCGGTGTCCTTGCCCGTGTCAGGCACCGCGAGCTCCTGGGGGCCGAGATTCGGCTGAGTTCCGACGAGGTCTCCAGTTCGGAGAAGTTCGGCGTGCTGCCCAAGCGTGCCGAGCAGCGCCTCGCCGAGGACCAGGACCGCAACCTGCGCATCATCGACGAGATTGAGAACCTGCCGGCGGATTGGCCGATCCTCGTCTTCGCGACCTCGGTCGCACACGCCAAGTTCCTGGCCGCCAAACTGAACGACCGGCAGATCCGCGCCGCCGCCATCGACTCGGCCACGCCCGTGCCCGAACGCCGCAAGCGCATCGAGGACTTCCGCAAGGGCCGCATCCAAGTGCTCACCAACTACGGAGTCCTCGCCCAGGGCTTCGACGCCCCTGCCACCCGTGCGGTCGTCGTCGCCCGTCCCACGTACAGCCCGAACGTCTATCAGCAGATGATCGGGCGCGGTCTGCGAGGGCCGAAGAACAACGGCACGCCGAGCTGCCTGATCCTCAACGTCCGTGACAACGTGATCAACTACCGGGGCGAGCTGGCCTTCACCAGGTTCGACCACCTGTGGAACGAGGAAAGGTGACCGAGCCGCGGCACGCGCTCACAGCGGCGCAGCGGTCCGTCGTCGACCAGCCCTGGGACACTCGCACCCTGGTCACGGCGGGTGCCGGGGCCGGCAAGACGCACACCCTGGTCCGCCGCCTGGAAGCCCTGGTCGAACGCGAGGAGTTGGAGGCGCACGAGATCCTCGTCCTCAGCTTCTCCCGGGCCGCGGTACGCGAGCTGCGCGAGCGCATCGAAAGCCGAGCCGACGCGGCCCGCCGGGTACGCGCCCAGACCTTCGACTCCTGGGCGGCCACGCTGCTGCGTGCGGCCTATCCGGACCACGACTGGTCGGGGACCACCTTCGACCAGCGTATCGAGGCCGCCACCGAGGGCATCGAGAGGGGCGCGGTCGAGGCGGGCGAGTTCGGCGCGCCCGCCCACGTGCTGATCGACGAAGTCCAGGACCTCGTCGGGGTGCGGCGGGAGATGGTCGAGGCGCTCCTCGACCGCTTGCAGGAACAGAGCGGTTTCACCGTGGTCGGGGACGCTGCCCAGGCCGTCTACGGCTTCCAGGTGGCGGACTTCGACCAGCGGGTGCGGGAGACGAACTACTTCTTCGACTGGATCCGCGGCTCGTTCGCCGAGGACTTGGTCGAGATCCACCTCGGCGACAACTTTCGAGCCCGCACAGAGCAGGCCCGGGTCGCCCTTCCCTACGGCCCCCGGTTGCGGCGGCCGACCACCGGGCGGGAGCAGACCGAGGCGCAGGCCGAGCAGATCCACCGGGAGCTGCGATTCCTGCTTGACGAGGCCCCTCACTTCGGCACACTGGACGATGCCTTCGTCCTGGACTCGCTCCGGTATTTCGACGGATCGACCGCGATCCTGTGCCGGGACAACGGTCAGGCGCTCTCCATCAGCCAGACCTTGCGCGAGGCCGGAGTGGACCACCGGCTCCAGCGTTCCGTCCGAGATCGTCCCGCTCCCGCCTGGATCGCCGGCCTGCTCGCCGCCACCGACGCGGCGGACCTCTCCGAGAGGCGCCTCGCCGAACTGGTCGCCGGCCTCGTTCCCCGGCCGGACCTGGATCCGTCGGTGCTCGCGCGAGCGGTACGGCGGGTTGCCGGCAACCGGCGTGGCCGCGTCGAGCTCGCCGAGCTGCGCCTGGCCGTGGCGGAGGGGCGACTCCCCGACGAGCTCACGGCTGTCGAACGGGCGTCGTTGGTCGTCTCGTCGGTGCACCGCGCCAAGGGTTTGGAGTTCGACCGTGTCCTGGTCGTGGAACCGGTGGAGCTGAGATGCCCCAAGGATGTGCCCAAGAAGAAGATCGACTACGACCCGGCATCGGAAGCCCGCCTCCTCTACGTCGCCATGACCCGGCCTCGCGACGACCTCTACCGGCTCGACCGTCCCGACACCCGATTGGTGCGCAAGGACAGGCGTTTGGACCGTTGGTACATCGGAGGCAGCCGATCGTGGGCCCGCAACGGCATCGAGACGCTCGGCCTCGACGTTTGCCACGCATACCCTCCGGGCGTACGAGGTATCGACGCCGACCCCGTCGAGATCCAGCGACTCCTCGCTCACGAGGTCCACTCCGGCGATGCCGTCGGACTGTCCCTGCTCCACCGCCTGCCCGAGGGTGGGGACCAGACGCCGCCGTATGCGGTCCTGCGTGACGGTCACCCCCTCGGCGAGGTGTCGGAGACATTCCGTCGCGCCCTGCACCTGATGCTCGGCCGCGAAGGCAGTCGGTCCGAGTACAACGTCCCCGGCCGGATCACCGGTCTCCACATCGACTGCGTCGAAACCGTCGCGGGCAGCGACATCGCGACCGAGCGTGCCGGCCTCGGCAGCTCGGGAGCCTGGCTCGCGCCCCGTCTCGGTGGCCTCGGCCGCTTCGACTGGACCGACCCGTTCGACGACTCGAACACGGAGCGACCCTCCTCATGAGCCACTCCATCCACGACTACTACGCCCTGCGCGATCGGCTCGATGCCGCCCTGCGTCTGGACCTGCTCGGTCCGGTCGGGGGTGAGGAGGAGATCCTCAAGGACGACGCGCCGGTGACGATGTATCCGGTCGGTGTCCTGTTCCCCCAGGAGACGCCGGAGGTTGCCCGGGGCAACCGGGACGGTCACGAGGCTGACGGAGACGACTCTCCCGCCCTCGTCCGCGGCGACGGTGACCGCGCCGGCGAGGAGGACGCCGTCGAACGCGGCGTCTCGCTCGCCAACATTCGCCGGCCCTGCTCCATGGGGCTCACCTTTGCCGTGGACCCCACCGTGGCGAAGCGGATCGTGCTGCGGACCACTGCCGCCGTCTACCGCCCCGAGGATGCCGAGGGCAACCCTGTCGCGGCCTTGCGTATCGAGGCCCGCAGCACCCGGGAACAGCGCGAGCGCTGGCGCCGGATCCCGCTCGAATTGGCCGACATCGAGGTCGACGTGACAACGCCGACCACGGTCCGACGGCTCCTCGCCGAGGGACTGGAACTCCGGGTCCTGGTACGCCCCACAGGTGAGCACGGCGCGGTGACCGTCACCGCCACGCTGATCAACACCCGCACGGTCGGCGCCCGGGAGCTGAAGGACGCCGCCTGCTATTACCAGCCCGTCCTCCGGGTCCGGGCACTCACCACCGGCGCCGAGCCCTTCGTCGAGCGCCGCGCCTCCTCCGGCAGCCACGACCGGGAGTTGATGCTCAGCCGCTTACTCCACCGACACGCCCCCGGTTTCGCCACCGGCCACGGTTGCGCGGCCACCTGGGACTGGACGCCTCCGCCGATCGGTACCACGACCACCCGGCGCGCCGCCGTCGCAGAGGTCCGAACCGAGTTCGTGCCGACTCATGAGGTGCCGCCGACCGACTCGAACCCGGCCATCTCCGTCGACGCGCTCTCCATGCGAGGTCTCGGCGACGCCGACCCGAAGGCGGTGGTGGACGCCCTTGGTGTGCTCCTCGACGGCTATCGGGCCTGGATCGGCGAACGCAGGGTCGAGGCGGAGATGCTGGCCGGCACCGAGTACGAGGCCGCCGCGCGGGAGCGGATCGAGGCATGCGAGACGGCGCTCGCCCGCATGCGTGCGGGCGTGGCACTGCTCTCCGGGCCGGAGCACGCCCACACGATGCGGGCGTTCCGGCTGGCCAACCATGCCATGGCAGAACAGCGCGCCCGCACGTCCTGGGTCAAGGCGGGCAAGCCCGCCGGCGGACCGGATGAGAGCAAGGAGTACTGGCGACCCTTCCAGATCTGCTTCCTGCTGCTCTGCCTTCGGGGCATCGTCGAGAACGATCATCCCGATCGCGAAATCGCCGACCTGCTCTGGTTCCCCACCGGTGGTGGCAAGACCGAGGCATACCTCGGCCTGATCGCCTTCACCACCTTCCTGCGCCGTCTCGAGGACCCCGTGCACGGCGGGGGTGTCACGGTGCTGATGCGGTACACCCTGCGGCTGCTGACGCTCCAGCAGTTCGAGCGCGCCACGGCACTGATCTGCGCCATGGAGTTGATCCGCTCCCGCCACGCGGACGAGCTGGGACGGGAGGGCATCTCCATCGGCATGTGGGTGGGGAAGTCGGCGACCCCGAACGACCTGGTGACGGCCGCCGAGAAGCTGAACGCCCTACGTACCGTCGGACGCTCGCTCGACAAGGAGAACCCGGTCCAGCTCCAGGCGTGCCCCTGGTGCGGCAGCCGCCTCGACGCCTCGAACTACACGGCCGCCCCGGAATACGACCGCATGTACATCCACTGCCCGGACGTGGACTGCGCGTTCCATCGCGGCGACGGACTCCCCGTGCACCTGGTCGACGACGCAATCTACGCGGCGCACCCGACGCTGATCATCGCCACCGTGGACAAGTTCGCCGCCATGCCGTGGCGGGAGCGAACGGCCGCGTTGTTCAACCGCGATCTGGCAAAGACCAGGCCGCCGGAGCTGATCGTCCAGGACGAACTCCACCTCATCTCCGGCCCGCTCGGCACACTCACCGGACTCTACGAGACCGCGGTGGACATCCTGGCGAATCGACCCAAGGTGATCGCGTCCACGGCGACCATCCGGCGTGCCGACGAGCAGGGCCGGCACCTCTTCGACCGTGAGGTCCGCCAGTTCCCGCCGGCCGGACTCGACTCCCGTGATTCCTGGTTCGCGGTAGAAGTCTCCCCCGAGGACAAGGGCACTCGCCGGTACACCGGCCTGCTGACCGCCGGCACCAGTCAGTCCACCCTGCTGATCCGTACCTACGCCGCCCTGTTGCACCAGATCCGGATCGGTGACGCCGACGACGAGGTCAAGGACGCCTACTGGACCCTCGTCGGCTACTTCAACAGCCTCCGGCTGTTGTCCGCCGCCGAACTCCAGGTCCTCGACGACGTGCAGGACCGCATGGAGCAACTCGCCGCCCGCGACGGCATCGACAAGCCCCGCCGCCCCGAGGTGGTCACGGAGCTGAGCAGCCGGGCCGGGGCGAGTGACATCCCCAGGCGCCTCAAGGACATCGAGCGCAGATTCCCGTCCCCTGACGCCACCGACGTCCTGCTCGCCACGAACATGATCTCCGTCGGCGTCGACATCGACCGCCTCGGCCTGATGGCAGTGATGGGCCAGCCGCAGACCACCGCCGAGTACATCCAGGCGACCAGCCGGGTCGGCCGACGCCATCCGGGTCTGGTGGCGGTCATGCTCAACTCGAGCCGATCCCGGGATCGTTCGCACTACGAGAGCTTCCGACACTTCCACTCCGCCCTCTACCGCGAGGTCGAGTCCACCAGTGTCACGCCCTTCTCGGCGCGTGCTCGCGACCGCGGTTTGCATGCCGTGATCGTGGCTCTGGCGCGGTTGACGATCCCGGGCGCACGCGACAACGCGGCGGCGGCTCGGATCGAGGAGTTCGTCGACGAGGTCGACGGTGCCATGCGCTTCGCGCTGCTGAAGCGGGTCGCGAGCGTTGCGCCCCGGGAACACGACGCCACGGCCGCCGCCTTCGACGAGTTCGTGGCGTGGTGGCGCCAAGCCGCGGCCGTCGATGCGAACCTGCTCTACGAGGCCCACGCCAGGAGTGGCAGGACCGCTCTCCTCGGCACCTTCGACGACAACATCCCGGAGGGTGACACGGGCTGGCCCACGCTGTGGAGCCTGCGCGACGTGGACGCTTCCTCGCCCTTCTTCCTGGAGAAGCGATGACCCCGCCGCCTCGCAAGCGAGGAACCGTCCGGCCCGGCGCGCCGATCGCGCGATTGCGCAAGCTCGGCGAGATCCGCCGTGCCCAGGCCGTCACCACCTACGGCGTCGGCTCCCTGATCGCGGTCGACAACGAGTCCTTCGTGATCGCCGGGCTCGATACCTGGGACGTCAGTCGGACCCGGAGCCTCTGGGAGCCTCGCCTCACCAGGGTCACGGGTGTCCACGAGTTCAAACTGCCGCCCGCCGGGGACTCGGACGACGCGCGCGACGGAGTGCGGGCCGCCCGTTTCCCGCAGTTGTACTCGTGCCCGGAGTGCCGCGAACTGCAGTACTACTCGAAGTTCAACCCGCCCAAGGACAAGGCGGTCTGCGGCGCCTGTGAACGGGACCTCGTGCCGTCCCGATTCGTGATGGCCTGCGTCAACGGTCACCTCGACGACTTCCCGTACTGGAAGTGGGTCCACCGTTCCTCCTCCTACGAGCCGGCCGAGGCCGGTGCGGCAGGCCGGTGCGGCGGCAAGCTGCGCCTGCGCGCCGAAGGCTCCACGGCATCTCTCCGCGGTGTCGTGATCGGCTGCACCTGCGGCATCAAGGAGGTGTCCATGGAGGGCGCCTTTCGCAGTCAGGCACTTCGCGACCTCGGTATCCGGTGCCCCGGGCGCCGCCCCTGGCTCAAGGACGCCCCCGCCCAGCAGTGTGGCGAGCCGCCGCGCACCCTCCAGCGCGGTTCCTTCGCCGTGTGGTACCCCGTGGTCCACTCCGCCCTGTCCATTCCACCGTGGAGCGACGGCGTGCTCAAGGCCCTCGGTCCCTACTGGAGCGACATCCGGGACGGGACCGAGGCCGACATCCGTACCTACCTGAGGATGGTGAAGTTCGCGGAGAAGAACCGCGGACTGACCGTCGACGACGCGGTCGCCGCCGTGTTGCGGGTCCGCGAGGCGGAGGCGGAGCAGCCGGCCGAGGAGCACGCCACGCTGTCGCCGCGCGATCTCCTCTACCGGGAGGAGTACCGGACCCTCCAACGTGAGCGTCGGGAGGACGGGCGGGACGAGATCCAGGACTTCGTCTGCGAATGGCCCGGCGGTGACCGGACACCGGACGGCATCGAACAGGTCATGCTCGTCAAACGGGTCCGTGAGATCCGCGCGTTGCACTCCTTCACCCGCGTCGAGGAGCCGGCCGTCGGTGATCTCGCGAACAGTTCCCGCCGGGCCGCGCTCGCCCTCCGGAAACCGGATTGGCTGCCCGCCATCGAGGTCAGCGGCGAGGGCGTCTTCGTCCGTCTCGATCCGGAACGTCTCACCGCCTGGGAGCAGCGACCCCAGCCGCGGGAACGCGCGGAGCGCGTCCGCATCAATCACGAGGCGCTGCTCCGGGAGCGCCATGCCAACTCCGATCGGCCCGTCCCGCCGTCCCCGGTCTCTCCCCGCTACCTCGCGGTCCACACACTCGCGCACCTGCTCATCAACGAATGGAGCCTCGACGGCGGCTACCCGGCCGCGTCCCTGCGCGAGCGCCTGTACATCGGCGACGATATGGCCGGCTTCCTCATCTATACGGCGACCAGCGACTCCGCAGGAAGCCTCGGCGGCATCGTCGCCCAAGGCGAACCCGAGCGCCTCGCCTCCTCGCTGGGGTCCGCGCTGCTTCGCGCCTCGTGGTGCTCCAACGACCCCCTGTGCTCCGAGGCAGCGGCGAGCGGCGCCGACGGCGTCAACCTGGCCGCCTGCCACGCCTGCGTCCTGCTCCCCGAGACCAGTTGCGAGACGAACAACGCCTTCCTCGACCGGGTCGCCCTGGTCGGTACACCGGACGGGGCGGTGCCCGGCCTGTTCTGACGTGCCCGAGGGTACGGCCGGACGGTATGGCGACCTGTGGCGGACCGCGACGGGATCCGCCATCGCCCGCAGGCTGCATACGACACGTGCGGATCGGGACTCGTCTCGGTCCGCACCTGTCGTATGCCCGGGGGTTGGGCGAGGGGTGACGCGTGGGCGGGGGCTCTCGGTGGGGCGACGGGGGCCGGGGGTGGGCCGGCCGGTCGCGGTCAGGAGTCGACGTGGGTTGCCATTCCGTCGAGCAGGAATTCGAGGCCGACGGCGAAACTGTGGTCCCAGTCGGTGTCGGCGATGTAGTTGTGGGCGGCGACGGTCGGATAGCAGTCGCGTTGGCTTTCCAGGTATTCCTGGCCGATCCGGGTCTCCTCCGGTGAAAGCTGGAGGCTGGATTGGGTGGCGGTCGCGCCCATCACATGGTTATAGAGGGCCCAGGTCGCCGGGTTCAGTCGATTCTCGGCCAGCCCGGCACGGAGCAGCGCCGATTGCAGGAATTCCATCCAGGTCAGGAAATTCGGGCCTATCAGCGGGCGCTGCCGCGAGGGCACCGTGGCCGCCCACGGATGGCGCAACATGGCCTGGCGCCAATCGTTGATCAGTGCCGCGATATCGTCCCGTGGGCTCGCGGTGTGCCCGGTCGGGACCGGCGCCTCGCCGAAGATCGCATCCACGGCCAGGTCGATGACGTCGTCCTTCGTCGCCACGTGCCAGTAGAGCGTGGTCGCGCCCACCTGAAGCTTTTCCGCCAGCCGACGCATCGTCAGCCGTTCCATTCCCTCTTCGTCCAACAGGGCGACCGCCGCCTGAATGATGCGGGCCCGGGTGAGCGGTGGCTCGCCGCTTTTGTTTCCGCGCGAGGGGCGCAGCCAGACATTGCCGACGCTCCGGCCGGCGTGGCTACCCGAATTCTGCTCTTTATCTACGATGACCTTCACCTCCATATTCACGTGGCCGCCTCGATAAAGGTGCGCACAACGTATCACCGCGTGTCCCGACCGAGTCTGGCATGAGTGGTGGTCGGGTCGGTTCCGATCTCCGTGCGGTTCGTCGGGTCGGGGCCGATCCGTTTCCGTCGCGCTGTCGTGCATTTCGCCGATTCGCGCGGGCGCGGGCTCGGGCTCGGGTGTGGTGTCGGTCGGGCCCGACCGCGCACCGCCTCTCCATGGTGACGGCCCGCCACCGGCGAGGACGAACCGGCTCCCCCACGAAGGGGTGACCCGCGCCGCCGCCGGGTCGATTCGAAATTTGGTTCCGGTGGTGAACTCCCTTGCTTTCAGGGGCAGTTCACGCCTCCGGACGGCTCCGCGCGGGTTGCCGGGCGCGCGGATTCCGAGCGCTGCCGCGCGTCCGGCTGTAGTACGCTCGTCGACTACTAGACCAATGTTCGAGTACCTAGACCGAAGTGCGAGTTGGTTGTGACGGACATTCAGCAGGAAGCCTTCGAGTCCCCAGCGCAGTCGAACAAGCGATGGTGGACCCTCCCGGTAATCAGCCTGGCCACGTTGATGATCGTTTTGGACGCGACGATCGTGAACATCGCGCTTCCTTCGGCACAGCAGGACCTGGGCATGTCGGACGCCAACCGACACTGGGTGATCACGGCGTACGCGCTGGCCTTCGGCGGCTTACTGCTCGTGGGCGGACGCGTGTGCGGCGTGCTCGGCCACCGCAGGTCGTTCGCGATCGGCCTGCTCGGCTTCGCGGTCGCCTCCACCGTCGGCGGCCTCGCCGAGAACGTGGGCACCCTGGTCGGGGCACGCGCCGCCCAGGGGCTGTTCGCCGCACTGCTCGCCCCCGCGGCGCTCTCGCTGTTGACCCTGACGTTCACCGACGCGGTCGAACGCGGCAAGGCCTTCGGCGTGTTCGCCGCGGTCGGCGCGGGCGGCGCCGCCCTCGGCGTGGTGGCGGGCGGTCTGCTCACCGAATACGCCGACTGGCGCTGGTGCCTCTACATCAACATCCCGATGTGCCTGATCGCGCTGGCCGGCGTCCCGCTGATCCTGCGCGACGAACCCAGCGGCAGCCTGCGCACGATCGATGTGCCCGGCGTGCTGCTGAGCACCACCGGTCTGGTCGCGATGGTCTACGCGTTCACCCAGGCCGAGCCGCGCGGCTGGGACGACCCGCTGGTCCTGCTCCTGCTGTTCGGCGGCATCGTGCTGTTGGCCCTGTTCGTGGGCGTGCAGACGAAGTCGAAGAACCCGCTGATGCCCCTGCACATCGTCCTGCACAAGGTGCGCGGCGCGGCCTTCGTGTCGGTGTGGGTGATGTTCATCTCGATCTACGGCTTCTACCTGTTCATGAGCTACTACTCGCAGACGATTCTCGGGTATTCGCCGGTGAAGACCGGCATGTCGCTGCTCGTGAACGCGGTCAGCACGATCATCGGCTCCATGCTGATCGCCGCGAAGCTGCACAATCGGGTCGCCCCGCGATTCCTGATCATCTTCAGTCTGCTCTCCGCCGCGGCCGGGTTGTTGATCCTCACCCAGCTCGAAGCGGACAGCTCGCACGTGTTCATGGCCTATCTGGTTCCCGCGCAGATCCTCACCGGGATCGGCCTCGGCTGCCTGCTCGCGGTGGCCACGAACCTGGCCATGGTCGACGTCGGTTGGCACGAGGCGGGAATCGCGTCCGCGGCGTACAACGCGGTCCAGCAGGTGGGCGCCGCGCTCGGTACGGCCCTGTTCAACTCGATTCAGACCAGTGTCACCTCGTCCTACCTGGACGACCACGGAAACGGCAAAGCCGCGGTGAAGTCCGGGATCGTGCACGGATATTCGGTGGCGCTCTGGGTGGCCTTCGGTGTGCTCGCCGTCGGTGCGCTCGCGGTGGGGTTGATCTCCCGCGGCGGGCGGACGGCGCCGAGCGCCCAGCCGGAGACGGCGGTCCCGAGCGTCGAAGTGGGTTCCTGAGGAATACCGAGAGAGCAGCGGCTGGGAAGGAGATTGGTCATGGACTGTGATCGGTCACCGGTCACCGTGGTGGACGGCTATGTGCCGCTCATCGACTTGTCTTCCAGGGACAGCGCCCGGGGGCGCGCCGCGATCGCCGACGCCATCGGCGGAGCGTGCGAGGATTCCGGGTTCTTCATAATCGTCAACCACCGTGTCCCGGCGAATCTCGTCGACCGCATGTACACGGTGACCAACGGCTTCTTCACGTTGCCGGACGACAAGAAGGACCTGGTGGCCCATCGCCCCGGCGTATCCGGCTTTCGCCGGATGGGCGGCACGACCGCGCGCAGCATCGGTCGAACATCGCCCCCGGACCTGTGCGAAGCCTTCTCCGCGCACACCACGGGCGAGTTGGGCGAGCAGGAGCGTCGTCGGCTCGGCGATCAGTGGGCGACCTGGACGCTGGCCAACATCTGGCCCGAGGAACCCGCCGACTTCAAGCCGGTCTGGCAGGAGTACATGGCGGTGATAGGGGAGCTGTCCGCGGACCTCATGCGGCTGTTCGCCCTGGCCCTCGGGTTGGCCGAGGACTTCTTCGAGGACAAGTTCGACCACCACGGCTCGTCGGTCACGGTCAACTACTACCCGCCGCAACTGGAACCGCCGCTGCCGGGTCAGCTGCGCCGGGGTCCGCACACGGACTTCGGCGGGCTGACCGTGCTCTACCAGGAGGACGAACGCGGCGGCCTCCAGGTGCTCCAGAGTGGGACGAGGTGGCGTGACGTCCCGGCGATCCCGGGCACGTTCGTCGTCAACATCGGTGACCTGATGGCCCTGTGGACCGGCGGGCGGTGGGTGTCGACGATGCACCGGGTGGTCAACCCCGCGCGCGGGGACACCTCGTCCCGGCTGACCATCCCGTTCTTCTACATGCCCAACCACGACGCGCCGATCGAGCCGATGCGTCCCTTCCGGGAGACGCGCGCCATCGACCGATACGACACGGTGACGGCCGGGCAGTGGATGTCACGAAAAATACAGAAGTTGTTCGCTACCGACGCGTAGCGCATAGGAGGGGCCCATTCCTTCCAGCGGCCGATCCGCCGATCAACCGCCTCCCTCGCGGGGGTTGTTCATCGCGCGGATCGGCCATCTGTCGTTGGATTTTCGCGAAATCGAGCGCGAAATTCGGCCGCGTCCGGATGAGTTGACAGATTTTGCTGCCGGACATGGCCGGCACCGGCGGCCCCGCCTAGTGTCAAAGCGTGGCGCCGATCCGGCCGAGTGTTCGGGAATGTCGGCGAAACACCATGGAAACGTCAAGGATTCACCGCGTCGGAGACATCGAAGTCGGAGAGTCACAGCGTCGGGGAGTCACAGAGTCAGAGAGGAAGTATCCCGTGGGTAGTGACGAGTCGACCGTCACCGTGGCCGACGGTTTCGTGCCGGTCATCGACCTATCGTCCAGGGACACGGCTCGCGGGCGGGCAGCCATCGCCAAGGCGATCGGCAATGCGTGTTCGAGTTCCGGATTCTTCATCATCGTGGGTCACGGGGTGCCCCGGGAACTCATCGACCGCATGTTCGACCGAACCAATTCCTTCTTCAAACTCCCGGAGGAGGAGAAGGACCTCATCGCGAATCGCCCCGGGGTCTCCGGATATCGCCGCGCCGGCGGCACCCTCGCCCGCAGCCTGGATCTGCAGACGCCGCCGGACCTGTGCGAGACCTTCGCCGCGCATGTCACCGGCGAGTTGAGCGACCAGGAACGCGGGCAACTCGGCGACGAGTGGGCGAGTTGGACCCACAAGAACATCTGGCCAAAGAATCCGCCGGACTTCCGGTCCACCTGGCAGGAATACATGCGGGTGGTCGGGGATCTGTGCGCGGATCTCATGCGACTGATGGCCCTGGCCTTGGAATTGGACGAGGACTTCTTCGAGGACAAGCACGACCACCACGGTTCGTCGGTCGCGGTCAACTATTACCCGCCGCAAATCGAGCCGCCGTTGCCGGGACAGTTGCGCCGGGGCCCGCACACCGACTTCGGCAGTGTCACCGTCCTGCACATGGAGGACGACCGCAAGGGACTGCAGGTGCTCCAGGGCACCGAATGGCGCGATGTCTCCGCCATTCCCGGGAGTTTCGTGGTGAACCTCGGCGACCTGATGGCCCTGTGGACCGGTGGCCGCTGGGTGTCGACGATGCACCGGGTGGTCAATCCGGAGCGTGGGGACACCACTTCCCGGCTGACCATGCCGTATTTCTACCTGCCCAATTACGACGCCTCGATCGAGCCCATGCAGCCGTTCTCCGAATCGTCCGCAGTGGATCGCTTCGACACCGTGACGGTGAGCGAATGGGTGTCCCGGAAGGTCCAGAAGATCTTCTCCTGATGTCCTCCGCGCCGTGGAGGTCGGGGGCCCGACTTCGGTCGGTTCACCGTGCTGTTCCCAAGAACCGTGCTGTTCCCAAGAAAGGTCAAGGATGATGCAGAAGACCGTCCACCTCGACAGGATCAGCGAGCAGTACCAGGCCTCGAGCACCCAGTACGACAGCGTGAAGAACCTTCCTTACGCCTTCGTCGAACGGGAGACACTGCTCGGGGGCCTTCCCGATCTGACCGGGAAGTCGGTGCTGGACGTCGCCTGCGGCACCGGCTACTACTCGCGCCTGTTCAAGCGTCTGGGCGCCGAGCACGTAGTCGGTGTGGACATCGAGAAGAGCATGATCGACTGTGCCCGGGAGGTCGAGGAGAAGGAGCCGCTGGGCATCACGTTCGACGTCTGGGACGCCGCGCAGTTGCCCGTGCTCGGCGAGTTCGACGTCGTCGCGCCGATCTGGGCGTTCGTGCACGCCAAGGACGTCGAGGAGTACTACGAGATGGTTCTGCGCTGCACCCGGAACCTCAAGTCCGGCGGCACCATGGTGGCGCTGTGCTCCAACCCGGACATCGACATCGAGAAGATGTCGGTCTACCCGCGTTACGGCCTGTCCATCACCCCCAAGGAAAAGCACGGGGACCTCCAGGTCATCCACATTCAGATGGATGTCGAACCGCCGGTCGGCTTCGACGGATTCTTCTGGCCCGCGGGTATCACCGAGGAGGCCATGGCCCGAGCCGGTCTGGTCGACATCCGGCGCCGGCCGAATCTGGCCCCGGGACACGTCGCGGGTGTTTCGACGAAGGGCTACTGGGCGGACTTCGTGGCGAACCCGCCGTTCGGTCTGTTCACGGCCACCAAGCCGTAGTCCGCCGGCATCCGCCGGAAATCCACGAAAGTCGGAGCCGCGCCCACCCAGCTGAGATGGAGAAAAGCCTATGAAGATCGCTGTATTCGGAGCGAATAGTTCGACCGGACGACGCCTCTCCGAACTGGCGATCGCCGATGGTCACGAGCTGACCGCCGTCGTCCGCCGGCCCGACAGTTTTCCGCTGAGCGACCCGCTGTTGCGGACGGTCGGCGCGGACGTATTCGACAAGGACGCGGTCGAGCAGGCGGTGATCGGGCAGGACGCGATCATTTCCATCCTGGGAATACCCTATGGGCGAGAGCCCGTCACGGTGCTTTCCCGGGGGCTCACCAACATCACCGACGCGATGTCCGCGCACGGCGTCAAGCGGTTGGCCTGTGTGAGTTCTCGACTGCTTGCGGTCAGCTCTCCTCCCTCGGCCGGGGAAAAGCCGCTCCAGGAGTCCTTCCTCTATCGGCGGATGATCTATCCGACGCTGACCAGGATCGGTCGCACGCTCTACGCGGACATGCTTCGCATGGAGCAGATCGTGCGCGCGACCGATCTGGACTGGACGATCATCCGGCCGTCGGCGCTCTACAACACGGACACGCTCACCGATTACCACTTCGCCGCACCGGAGACGCCGGGTCTGTATACCTCGCGCATCGACCTGGCGCATTCCCTCCTGCGCGAGGTGACCGAGAACGAGCATGTCCGAACGGTCACCGCGGTGTTCACCACGAAGGGTGTTCCGACCTTTCGTGACGTGCTCGTGAAGGAAGTTATGCGGATCGGTTCCTGGGGCAGCAAGTAGCCACGGGAGCAGGCCCGTAGACGGGAGATGACGGCACCATCCGAAATGGATGGTGCCGTCATCTACCTATATGTGACATCGTCTCCGAAAATCACCCCCGGATCCCAAAGCGCCTCCGAACGGGCCGAGTTGTGTCCGCGGCGGCAGGCTTGTGTCTCATATGGGAGCACCTGTCCGGTGGTGCGCCCGCCCGTCGTGGTGGGTGATGCGCTGTCGGGGCGGTTGGTGCCGGATCGTCTGTGGGAGTTGGTGGTTCCGTTGTTGCCCGGGTTCGGGGTGCGGCGGCAGGGGGGTGGTCGGGCGCCGGTGGAGGAGCGCGCGGTGTTCACGGCGGTGGTGTTCGTGCTGACCAGTGGGTGTGCGTGGCGGCAGTTGCCGGCGTGTTTCGGGGTGGCGTCGCCGACGGCGCATCGTCGGTTCATGGTGTGGACGAACGCGGGGGTGTGGCCGCGGCTGCACCGGGCGGTACTCGACCACCCGCACTCGCGCGAGGCAATCACGCGGTGCGAGGCGGTCGTTCCGGTCGCCGGCCGGTCCGGGGCACCCGGATCCGGACCGGCGGGATCCGGCCGTTCGTCTCAGAGCGAGAATGAGTCGGCGCCCTCCTCGACACCCCCACGCCGGCCCCGCTGGGTGACGTTCGCGAACCGCGCCGTCGACCCCGATCGAGCGCTGCGACCCGCCGCGTACCGATCCCGACGAGCCGACTCCCGTGCAGGTCAGGGATATCGACGGAGCCCGAGACAGTGGGCGGCGACCCCACCCGGGCAGCCCGCCGCGGCGGGTCCGGGCACGTGCGGCTTCGGCCCGCCGGCCCGATCTTCGCGACTCTCCGCAGGGGGCGCGGCCCCCCGCCGGTCGCCGGCCGGCCGGCCGAACCATATAAGACGCGGAAGCGCGCTGTGGCGTTTTGATGCCACAGGTGTGACAATCTTGATCCATATCATGGCGGCATCCGGCCGCACACTCAAAGGAGCGTTTCAAGGGGGAGATGCACCGATGGGGAAAGATTCTCGACTCGCAATATCTCTGGAAATCCTGCAGTGGACTCCGGAGCGTTTGGCCCGAGAAATCAATCGACGGTACGGGGATGGCACCGTCAGCCTTAAGGCGCCGTACGGTTGGATCAAGGGAGCATATCCGCGGGGGCGGGTACCCGGCTTCGTGGCAACCATTTTATCGGAAAGTCTCGGCCGAGTGGTCGAAATCCGCCATATCTGGCCGCAGCGTTTTCCCGAGGCGGAATCGACCGGAAACGACGGCGATCTCCGACTGAGCCCGCCGTGGTCCGAGGAGCACGTCGACCGCATCCTCCGTCCGCTCGTCGAGCAGGACGACGAGGAACAACTGCAGGCGCCCTTCCTGGTGCCCGGCGCGGGCTTGGTGCTGCTCGCCGTGGACTGGCTGACCGCCGAGAGCAGGCCGGCTTCCGCCCGCACGGAGGGCGCCGAGCTGGACCCCGAGATGATCGACATGCTCTTCGGCCGGATCGCCCGGCTGCGCCGCCTCGGCGACGCGCAGAACTCCGCCCTCGTGCTGAACTGGGTGGTGCACGAGCTGCGTTGGGCCCGACACCTGACCACAAACGCGTCCTTCGACGCACCGACCGCCAGGCGGCTGTACGGGGCCATCGCCGAACTGGCCCAACTCGCGGGCTGGTTGGCCGCGGATCACGGCAAGCGGGCGCAGGGCCAGCAGTACCTGATCGCCGGCCTGCGGGCGTCCGGCCTCGCGGGCGACCCGAACCTGGGCGCGTACATCCTGTCCTGCCTGAGTCATCACCTCATGCGCGGCGGCAACGGCCTGGACGCGCTGCGGCTGATCCGGCTCGCCGACGCCGGGGCCGACGCCTCGGCCCCGACCGTGCTGCGCTCGTTGCTGGCCTCGCACGAGGCGCGCGCGCACGCCCAGTTGGGCGACGAGGCGGCCTGTAGACGGTTGTCGGCGAAGGCCGCCGCGCTGTTCGACGCGTCGGGGGCGGAAACGGATCCGTCATGGGCCATCGGGCCCAAGCGACACCTGGCCGCCGGCGCGGGGCGCGCGCAGTTGGCCCAACGACGGAACAAGGCGCCCTACGTGTATCCCTCACAAAAGCGCGTCTCGGCCTGACCCGTGCGCTCGGCGGCTCCCCGGGCCCGCCGGCGCCGGGCACGGCCGCGGCCGCGGCGGGGTCACAGGCGGCACATGCCTCACCGGCGGCACATGAACACGTGGATCACAGGGACTTCGGCGACTCCTTCGCGCCCGTCGCGCCTCGCGGGGACGCGGGTGAGCCGGCGGCCGGACCTCGATGCGACCGGACCGGCGTTGCCGGTTGCGGGTCCTCGGCCGGCGCGAGCCAGCCGCCGAGGGTGTAGGTACCGGCACTTCGCGCGGACGACGCGGGGGAGCCGACGGCCGCGTTCGCGGACGAGCGGGGTGGTGTCCTCGACGTCGTCGCTTCGGCCGGGTCCAGCCGGCCGCCGAGTGTGTAGACGGAGTTCTCCCCGGGGTCCGGGACCGCCGGGGTGACGGACGGCGAGCCGGCGAATTCCCGTGTGCCGTGCAGCCAGGCGACGAAGTCGTACAGCTCGGCCGGCGACATCGCGGACAGCGCCCTGTTGCGGGCCTCCGCCGCCGCGTCCGCGGCGTGCCACAGCGCGATGCTGTCCCGGGCCAGCCGGTGCACCCGCGCGGTGCGCTCGCGGCGGACGGCGTTGTACCGGCCCAGACGGGCCGTGAACCACCCTGCCGGGCAGTCCAGCAGCTCACCCAGGACCACGGCGTCCTCGAGGGCCATACATGCGCCCTGGGCCGCGTAGTGGAGCATCGGGTGCGCCGCGTCGCCGAGCAGGGCGACCCGTCCGTCCGTCCAACCGTCCACCGGTTCCCGGTCGACCAGCACCCACGCCTTCCAGTCGGCGCCCAGTTCGAGCAGCCGCCGCGCGCTCGCGCAGAGCGCGCCGAACTCGCCGAGCACCTCGGACGCCGGCACCGACACCCCCGAGAACGTCTCGGCGGGCGCGTTCTCCGCGCTGGGCGCCAGGTTGAGAAAGCGGCCGCCGGCGATCGGATAGTGCACGAAGTGCCGTCCCGGTCCGGCCCACCACGTCACCGACATGTGGCGCAGCCGCGTCGGTACCCGCTCCATCGGCACGATCGAGCGGTACACGGTGATGCCGGCGTTGCGCGGCGCGCCGTCGCCGACCAGTTGCGCGCGGACCGCGGAGTGCAGCCCGTCGGCGCCGATCAGCGCGTCGGCGCCCAGGCTCGCCCCGTCGGCGAGCAACACCCGCACCGCGTCCGCCTCGTGCGCGTAGCCGACCACCGCGTGCGCGGCCCGCAGGTCGATCCGCGCGTGGCTTCGGCAGGCGTCGAGCAGCAGCCGGTACAACTCGCCCCGGTGCACGACCACATAGGCGTTGCGAAAGCGGTCGCGGTAGTGCCGGTCCAGCGGCATGGCCACCACGTGTTCCCCGGTGACCCCGTCCATGAAGCGCAGTTCGCCCACGGGGACGGCGATCCGGGCGACCGCCTCGGCCAGGCCGAGGCGGTCGAGCGCGTGCATCCCGTTGGGGGCGAGCTGGATGCCGGCGCCCAACTCGGCGAACTCCGCGTTGCGTTCGCACACCACGACGTGGTGGCCGCGGGCGGCCAGGGCGAGCGCCGAGGCGAGGCCGCCGATGCCGCCGCCGGCGACGGCGATCGTACTCACGCCGGTTCCCCGATCTGCGACCCGCCGGAGGTGCCGTCGAGCAGTCGGATCAGCTCCAGGCGCTTGATCTTGGTGGTGGCCGTCTGCGGCAGGTCGGCCTTGCGCCACTGCGTCGGCTCGGCCATCGGCGGCAGATCGGCCACCGCGGCCCGCCAGGCGGCGTGGTCCAGCGGCCGGTCGCCCTTGGTGCACACCACCGGTCGGGGCGGGCCCTGTGGCATCGGCACGATGACCACCTCGGCCAACTCGTCGAGCCGGGTGAACAGTCGGTCCTCCACGTCCAGCGTGCTGCCGAAGCCGGGGATCTCGTCCACCTCCCGGTCCATCAGGTGCAGGCAACCCCACCGGGTGCGGTAGCCGAGGTCGCCCATCCGCCACCACTCCCGGTCGGCCTGCTTGTGGAACCGCTCCTGCTCGCCCAGGTAGGTGCGGATACGACCGTCGCTGCTGATCTCGATGAACCCGGGTGAGGTCGGCGAGGGCGGATTTCCGTCCCGGCTGATCACCCGGACCCCGGTCATCCCGGGGAAGGGGATGCCCACACACCGTCCGTCGGCCTCCGCCGAGCGGTTGCGCCCGTAGGAGCGCGCCACGCTGGGGCCGACCTCGCTCTGTCCGTAGATCTGCCCGAACTTCGGCGCGCGGCGCCGGGACGCGCCGATCAGGGTGCGCACCGTGCGCGGGTGCAGCGCGTCGAAGGTGCTGCTGAAGAACTTGACGTTGGACAGCGGCGCGCGCGGGTCGTCCGCGAGCCGTTCCCAGCTGAGGTAGGTGTTCGGGTGCGCCTCCAGTACGGCCGGCCGCCAGCGCGCGAACAACGTCGCGGCGTGCTCCGGGTCCGGGTTCGCCAACACCGCCACCGGGAACCCGCGAAGCAGCGAGATGGCCAGCGCGGTGAACAGCCGGGAGTGCACGAACGAGACGTGCATGGCCACCGTTTCGCGCCGGCGCATCAGCGTCGTCGCCAGCGCCTGCGGCCGGTAGCGGGCCTCCAGGCTGTAGCCGGTGTGCACGGCCAGCTTCGGGATCCCGGTGGTGCCCGAGGTGTGCGTCACCAGCGTCGGGTGCTCCGGCGGCATCCACAGCGCCGGGACGTGCGGGGCCGCGGCGGGCTCGGCCAGGCTTGTCGCGCGCGGGTGTTCGCCCGCGGCCAGCAGGACCCGGTCGGCGTGGGTGAACACCGTGTCGGGAAGCGCGGATTCGAGCTTGGCGGCGTCGGTGATCAGCACCGGCCGTTCGACCCGGTCGAGCAGCGCGGTCACCGTCTCGCCGTCCAGGTACGGGGACAGCAGCACCGGCACGGCACCGATCCGCGCGGCCGCGACGGCCAGCAGGGTGATGTCGAACGCGTTGCTCTTGTACACCACCACGTGGTCGCCGGGCCGTACCCGCGCGCGCCACAACCGGGTGCCGAGGTCGCTCACCAGTTCGGCGGCGTCCGCGATCGTCATGCCGCGGCCGCGTCCGGGGGCGATGTCCAGGTCGTGGTCGAGCATCAGGACGTTCGACGGGTATTTGGCGGCGGCCCGGTCGAACAGCGTGCCCAGGCGTATGCCGCGATTACCTATGCGCTGCAGAAGCATGTGTCATTCTCGATTCACCTGTATCATATCGGCGCCGGCCGGTCGGGGTGCGCTCAGTCGGCCTCGATGACCTTTTTGAGTCGCGCCACGGTGGCCGCCATGTCCTTTTCGAGCTTCGCTCCCCATTCGGCGAAGAATCTCTTCTTCTCGTCCTCGGTCATTTCGGCGGTGATGCCCCGGATTCCCTCCGTGGCGGTGCCCATCCGGAAGGTGTGCACGAGGGCGGATCCGCCCGGGGCCGGGGCGATGTCGAATCCCCAGACGCTGTCCTGGGCCCGTCCGTCGTTGGTCCGCATCGCCCAGCGGAAGCGGCGCCCGGGTTCGGCGGCCACCACCTCGGCGTGCGTGTGCCAGACGCCGCGGACCACGGGGGCCCACGAAACCACGTCCGTACGACGGAAGTTCTCGCCGCGAAAGACCGATCCGACCGCGCCCGGCGCGCCCTCGACCCATTCCCCGCCGGTGCACTCCTCGCTCCACTCGCGGCAGCGCGGCAGGTCGCTGAGCACGGCGTAGACGGCCGCCGGCGATTTCCCCACGCGCGTTTCGAAAGCGACCTCGAACAGGGGGGTGGTAACGCTGCTTTCACTCATGGATGAAATCATCCCGGGCGCCGGCCGCCCGGTACAACGAAACGGTGGCCGGATTCGTCAGGTGTCGTCGAACGTCGTCAATCCGCGCCGCGTGGCCCGTCCCATTCGACGAGTGCCAGACCGACGGCCATGCCCCCGCCGAAACCGGCGAGCAGTACCGAATCGCCGGCTTCGAAGCGGTCGGCGGCGGCATCCAGGGAAATGGGTATGGACGCCGCGCCGGTATTTCCGAAACGTTCGACGGTGGTGTGCGTGCGCTCGATCGGGAAGCCGAGGTCGTCGGCGAGGGCCTCGATCATCCGGCCGTTGGCCTGGTGCGGCACGAAGTGCGGCGGCCGCGCGGGGTTCGGCGCGTGCTCCGCCAGGAAGGCGCGGATCAGCGGGCCGACCTGCTCGGCGACGAAGTCGCGGACCGCCCGCCCGTCCATCCGGAAGTAGTGCAGTCCCTGATCGAGGGACGCCGGCGAGGCCGGGATCCGCGAGCCGCCGGCGGGCACCCGGATCAACTGGCGCTCCGCCGGATAGGTGGCCAGTCGGGTGGCCAGCACCCCGCGACCGGCACCGGGGCCGAGCACCACCGCGCCCGCGCCGTCGCCGAACAACACCGAGGTGCGGTGGTCGCTGGGATCGAGGGTGCGCGAGTAGATGTCGGCGCCGATCACCACGGCGTGGCCGCCGGTGCCCCGGATCATCCGCTCGGCGGTGGTGAGCGCGAAGACGAAGCCGCTGCACACGGCGTTGAGGTCGAACGCCGGGGTGCCCGCGGGGACGTCGAGTTCGGCCGCGACGGCGGCGGCGGTGGGCGGTTGCGGCGAGTCCGGCGTGGACGTCGCCACGATCACGAGCGAGATCTGTTCGGCCCGGACGCCGGCGTTGCCGAGGGCGGCGCGCGCGGCCATCGCCGCCAGGTCCGAGGTGGCTTCGTCGGCCTTGGCCCAACGGCGCTCGCGGATCCCGGTCTTGCGGGTGATCCACTCGTCGGTCACTCCGGCGGGTGTGCCGACGTCGGTATTGGTCACCACGTCGCCGGGGAGGTAGGAGCCGGTACCGAGGATCCCGACCGCGTCCCCACCCGGTGCTCCGACTGCGTGCGTAGTCATATTCACCCATCTCGTGTCGGCGCGGAACGGCAATCCGGGCCGACGACACGATCGACGCCCGGTGCGGCCGCTCTGCCCGGAAAGATTGGCAGCGGTGTCGCGGGATTTCCAGGCAATGCATCGGGAACTGTCATCTCGGTCGGCGGCGCGGAAACCGACCCGTCCGCAGAAGGTGACAGACTCACCGCCGGCACATCGACACTCCCCGACGCCGAAAAGTAGGGTCGAGTATTGCTGTGCCGGATCGTCTGGACGAAGGACATTCATGCGGACAAGCGCTTCCGTGGCCGTGGGCACGCCTTGGTCGAACGCCATCGACGTACATCACCACATCGTTCCCGAATTCTATGTCGAGGAACTGCGGAGACTCGGGTTCGCATCGACGTTGCCCGGCGTCGACAAACCGGCGTGGAAAATCGAAACCAGCCTGGACATGATGGACCGGCAGGGAATCCGGGCGGCCGTGGTCAACATCTGGCCGGGGGTGCCGGCGGTGGACGCGGACACCGGGGCGCATCTGGCCCGGTGGATCAACGAGTTCATGGCGGAGCTGGTGTCCCGGCACCCGGGCAGGCTGGGCGCCTTCGCGGTGCTGCCGCTGCCGCATGTGGACGCGGCCCTGGCCGAGTTGGAGTACTGCCAGGACGTGCTCGGCCTCGACGGCGTCGGGCTGATCACCAACTACAACGGGGTCTACCTCGGCGACCCGTCGCTCGACGAGTTCCTGGCGGAGGCGGCGCGCCGCCGGGTGCCGATGTTCGTGCACCCGACGGTACCCCCGTCCACCGGCCAGCCCGCCTTCGGACTCCCGGCCTCGCTCTGCGAGTTCCCGTTCGAGACGGTGCGGCTGACCGCGCAGCTCCTGTACAACCGCACGCTGGAGCGGCACCCCGGGCTGCGGCTGATCCTGTCCCACGGCGGCGGTGGCATGGCGTACTTCGCCGGCCGCCTCGCGCTCGGGCCGCTGATCGTCTCCGACCTCGCCGAGCGGCTGCCCGAGGACCCGATCGGATACCTGCAAAAGCTCTACTCGGACACCGCCATGATCGGCGATCCGCACGCGTTCGCCTCGGTGCGCTCGTTCGCCCGGCCGGACCGGATCCTGGTCGGCTCCGACTTCCCGTTCATGCCGGAATCGTTCAGCGCGGAGAACGGCCGATTCATCGTCGACCACGGCGCGTTCTCGCCGGACGAGCTGACCCGCATCCAGTTGGGCAACGCGGCCGAACTCTTCCCGCGATTCGCGGACCACTCGGAATCAGAAAGGGGATCGCTGACGTGATCGACGACGCCATGGTATCCGCATACCTGGATCGCATCGCCGCAAACCGGCCGGAGCGGGCCGACTTGGAATCGCTGCGCGAGTTGAACCGAAGGCACCTCTTCGCGGTTCCCTTCGAGAATTTGAGCTATCACCTCGGCGAAGACATCCTGATGGACGAAAGGGTGGTCGCGAAGGTCGTCCACGAGCGTCGGGGCGGCGGTTGTTACGAGGTCAATCCGGCACTTTCCTTCCTGTTGCAAAGCCTCGGTTACGAGGTTTCGATAATGCCGGGCCGGGTGTGGATCAAGGGAAATCTCACCGCCCCGCTGTGCCATCTCGCGCTCAAGGTCCGGATCGACGGCGGGGAATGGCTCGTCGACGTCGGCTTCGGTCGCAACAGCAGGTATCCGCTGTCCCTGGACACCGACGCGGTCCAGGAGGACCCGAACGGCGCGTTCCGGATCGAGCGGGCCGACGACGGCGGCATCGACGTCGTGGCGAACGACACGGCGCTGTACCGGGTCTACGACGTGCCGTGCGAACTGTCCGACTTCGCGCCCACGCTGTGGTGGTATCGCACCGCGCCGGACTCGCCGTTTTTGCAGAACCTGTTCTGCTCGCTGCCGACCGAGACCGGCCGGGTCACCCTCAAGGAGGACCGGTTCAGCCGGGTCGAGGGCGACCGACGGGAGAGCGTGACGATCACCGACGAGCACGAGCTGTTGACCGCGTACGACAAGTGGTTCGGCATCAAGCTGGACCGGCTGCCGGTCAAGGTGATCACCGACGGCACGGTGCAGATCGCGTTCGACTAGGGACGCGGATCGGAGCGTGGTGCGGGGCCCGGGCGAGCACGTCGGCGCGCGGGCCCCTCGTCGCGTCCGCGCGTGCTCATGTGTCTCGTGTGCGGCGGGCGGTGGCGGCCAGGGCGATCGCCTCGCCCCATTCGATCTCGTCGCGCGAGTGCGGGTGGTCGAGTACCGCCCGGTGCAGCCGCGGCCACACCCCCGCGTTCGTCCACACCATGAACCGACGATGCGCCGTCGGCGACGCCACCCCGAAACACGCCGGCAACTGCCGCCACGCACACCCACTGGTCAGCACGAACACCACCGCCGTGAACACCGCGCGCTCCTCCACCGGCGCCCGACCACCCCCCTGCCGCCGCACCCCGAACCCGGGCAACAACGGAACCACCAACTCCCACAGACGATCCGGCACCAACCGCCCCGACAGCGCATCACCCACCATGACGCGCAGCATGCCATGGCGGGCCCTCCCGGATGTGGGCAACTCCCTTACGCTCACGCCCGTTTCACGCTTCGTACCCGCGTGTGGACACAGCGGTCGGGAGTGCGGTCGAACCCCGGACACGACATCGCCCCGAAGCCCGCACGAAGCGGACTTCGGGACGATGTCCGGATGCCGTCCCCCGTCAGGTCGCCGCGCCCACCGCGACCACCTCGAACGGGGTGCCCTGCTCGTCGGCGACCAGGACGCTCGGGCCGCGCGGCGTGTCGTACGGACCGGTCACGACGGACCCACCCGACGCGGTCACCTTCTTGATCGCGGTCGCCACCTCGGCGACCCCGAACGTGACCAACCAGTGCGACGCCGCCCCCGCGCCCGCCTCGGCGAGGCCGGCCACGGGGCGGCCGTCGAGCCGCAACACGACGCCGGCCGCCGCGTCCGGGCCACCGCCCGGCCCGCCCGGCCCGTCGGGTTCGGGCGTGACCGTGTAGCCGAACACCTCGACATAGAACGCCTGCGCCGCCGCGTGATCCCGGGTCAGGCACCGGTGCCACACCGCCGCGCCGGGTACGTCCGCGACCTCGGCGCCGAAGTACTCGTCCGCCTGCCAGATCCCGAACACCGCCCCGCCCGGGTCGGCCGCCACCGCGAACCTGCCGTGCGTGCCGACGTCGGTCGGCTCCACCGTCAGCGTTCCGCCCGCCCGGACGATCCGCTCCGCCACCGCGTCGGTGCTCTCGACCGCGATGCAGACGAGCCACGCCGACGGCGCGCCCGCCGGCTCCTCGAACCGGGGACCGATGTCGGCGACCGTGCGACCGGCCAGACTCGCCGTCAGGTAGTGGTCGTACTCCTCGCCCCGGTCCAGGAATTCCCATCCGAACAGGGCTCCGTAGAACTCGCTCGTGTGTTTGGGGTCGAAGACCCGGACCTCCACCCAGCAGGGCGTACCCTCCGGCCACGCGGTGTCGCGAAATGTCATGCGGGGTTCCTCGGTTCGTTCGTGTCGCCGGACGGCGCCCGTCACCGGATCGTGCTCGCCTCAGATGTCGAGGCCGAATTTCCGCAGCCGTTCCTCGCTCACCAGGGTGATCCCCGGCTCGGGTTCGAGTCCGCGCTTGAGCGCGCCCGCGACCTGGAGCGTGCGCAGCGTCTGGTACTCGATCGCGCCGAGGTTGTCGTCGGTGACGCTGCTCGCCTCGTGCCGCGAGATGGTGCCGGTGCCGTACGGCGCGCCGTTGCCGGGCTGGTGCAGCACCGCCGCGGCCGAACCGTTGGAGACGATCACCGAACCCCAGTGGCAGAACGCGTTGTGCAGCGCCAGGATCGTCGCCTGCTGGCCCGCGTGCGGCATCGATCCCGAAGCGAACGCGGAAACGGCCTTGTTCATCAACTTGCCCGGAATGGCGACCGGTCCGGTGTGGTCGAAGAAGTTCAGGATCTGCGGCGCGGGCAGTCCGTAGTGGACGGGCGTGCCGATCATGATCGCGTCGGCCCACACCAGGTCGTCCAGGCCCGCCTCCGGGATGTCCGCCGTGGCGGTCGCCAGATCCTGATACGCCTGCTTGTCCAGGATCATCGGGTCGGGCAACTCGGCCACCTTGCGCACGCGCACCTCGGCGCCCGCGGTCCGAGCCGTCTGCGCGGCCTTTTCGACGAGCTGGTAAATGTTACCGCTGCGCGAATGGAAGATGATGGTGATGTTGGTCAAGGGGTACGCTCCCGGTGAGCCGATATCGTCTCTGCGTGGGCAGATATCGCCGACATCATGCCGGGTCGACAAAAGATCGGCCCAGGCATGATTTCGGGATCTGTCAGGTCCGCCTGGGTATTGCCGGGTCCGGAAAACCCGAGGTGACAGACATGCCCCCCGGTTCTGTCCGACTCCGCCGCCTGATGCTGTACTCGAACCATGTCTGCCATTCGAAACGACGTACGCCTTCCCGCCGAGCCGGCCGAGCTCCTGCACACCTTCGTGGGCGCCTTCAACGACCGAAACATCGAACTGCTCCAGGAGCTTTTCGAACCGGAGGGCATGCATGTGCGCGAGCCGGGGGTCACCACGGCGGGCGCGCGGCGGCGGGCCGCGCTGCCGATGGTGCTGCGCCATCGCATCCCGATCGCCGTCTCGCTGCGCAACGTCTACGTGGTCGGCGACATCGCCCTGGTGATCAACGACTACGTGCACGACGGGGTGGGTCCGGACGGTGTCCACGTGCACATCGAGGGCACCGCGACCGATGTCGCCCGGCGGGGGGCGGACGGCTGTTGGCGGTACGTGATCTCCAACCCGTCGGGCACGAGCTGAACCATCGCGGGCGGCCCCGGCCGACCCGCGGCGCGCCCGCCCGGCGGTAGGCGCACGGCGGCGCCGGCCGGTCCCGGCACCGGGTTCGAATTCATTTCCCGGTGCGTATCCACGCCCGTTTTCGATCCGGGATTTCGGCCCGTACCGGCACCCTCGCAGACGGTAAATCCCGGGCCAAGCCGATTTCCGCGAATCTGTCAGATGTCCGGCCAGCTGACAGACTCGCACCGACCTGACGAACCGGAACCCCCGCCCTTGGCGCGTTCGGACAAAAGAGCGAGGGTGGGGGCGTGTTCTCTTTCGTCGTTTCGGATCACCGTCCAAGTAAATTCCGAGACCGGACGGCCGCGCCGAATAACCGCGGCCGTCCGGGTGGGCATTCAATCGCTGGAGCCGGCATTGACCAGTGACCTGCTGCCGATTCTGCGGCAATCGGCCGCGCAACAGCCGGACTGGGAGGACGACGCCCAGATCCACAATGTTCGACAAACGCTTGCGGCACGCCCCGGCCTGGTCGGCGAAACCGACGTGCGTACGCTGCGCCGCGGCCTCGCGCAGGTGAGCGCCGGCGCGGCGGAGGTGATCCAGGCCGGCGACTGCGCCGAGGATCCCGGGGAGTGCGGCGAGGCCGATGTCGCCCGCCGGATCGCCGTCCTCGACCTGCTCGCCGGTGCGATGGAACGGCTCGGCCGCCGCCCGGTCGTGCGCGTCGGACGCATCGCCGGCCAGTTCGCCAAGCCCCGATCCCGCCCGACCGAGTATGTCGACGGCATCGAACTGCCGGTATACCGAGGCCACTTGGTCAACGGCCCGAAACCGGTGGCGGAGGAGCGGCAGCCCGATCCGCTGCGCCTGGTCACCGGTTACCTGGCCGCGTCCGAGATCATGGGACACCTGGACCGGCACCGGGCCGCCCACCCCAGGGTGCCGGTGTGGACCAGCCACGAGGCTCTGGTCCTGGACTACGAACTGCCCCTGGTACGGCGGACCGAGTCCGGCGACCTGCTGCTGACCTCGACGCACTGGCCGTGGATCGGCGAACGCACCCGCCAGGTCGACGGCGCGCACGTGGCGCTGCTCGCGAAGGTGGTCAACCCGGTCGCGGTCAAGGTCGGCCCGGACATCGACCCGGCCGAACTCATCGAACTGTGCCTGCGGTTGGACCCGGACCGCCTGCCGGGCCGACTCACCCTGATCATCCGGATGGGCGCGGACACCATCGCCGAACGGCTGCCCGCCCTGGTCCGCGCGGTGCGCGCGGCCGGTCATCCGGTGGTGTGGCTGAACGATCCGATGCACGGCAACACCGTGGTGACCGAACGCGGTTACAAGACGCGCTACGTGCGCACGCTCCGCCGCGAGGTCGCCGCGTTCCGCGCGGTGCTCGCCGAAGCCGGCGAACACCCGGGCGGCGTGCACCTGGAGACCACCCCGGACCAGGTCACGGAGTGCGTGTTCGACACGTGGGAGGCCGACCGGGCGGGCGAGGTCTACACCAGCTTCTGCGATCCGCGCCTGACGGTCGAGCAGGCACTGCTCGTCCTGGCCGCCTGGGACGCCGAGGTCGCGCCCGACGCGTGGACGGCGGCCGAGGCCGGGTCGGGCTCGGCACATCAAGCGACAGGAGGGCAATCGACATGACGAACGAGGTCGCGGTGGTCACCGGCGCCGCCGGGGGGATCGGCGGCACGGTGGTGCGCGCGCTCGGCGAGCGCGGCACGACGGTGGCGGCGGTGGACCGGGACGCGGACCGGCTGCGCAAGTACGTCGCGGAGCTGGTCGCCGAAGGCCTGCCCGTGACCGCCTTCCCCGCCGACGTCACCGACGCGGACGAGGTCGAGGCCACCGTGGCCGCGGTCGAGGCGCAGCTGGGCCCGGTGCGCTTCCTGGTCAACGCCGCCGGCGTATTGCGGCTCGGCCCGGTCCGCGAGATGTCCGACCGCGACTGGGCGGACATGTTCGCGGTCAACGTCGGCGGGGTGTTCCACATGTCCCGCGCCGTGGTCGACCGGATGGCGGCGCGCGGCGAGGGGGCGTTGGTCACGGTGTCCTCGAACGGCGGCAGTACGCCGCGCGCGAAGATGGCCGGCTACGCCGCCTCCAAGGCCGCGGCCACGATGTTCACCAAGTCGCTCGGCCTGGAGGTGGCCCGATACGGCATCCGCTGCAACGTGGTCGCGCCCGGGTCGACCGACACGCCGATGTTGTGGTCGATGTGGCACGACGACAGCGGGCGTACGCACACGCTGGAGGGCGACCCCGACGCGTTCCGCGTCGGCATCCCGCTGGGCAAGCTCGCCCGGCCCGAGGACGTCGCCGCCGCGGTGCTCTTCCTGCTGTCCGACCAGGCCGGGCACATCACGCTGCACGAGCTGACGGTCGACGGTGGCGCCACGCTCGGCGCCTGAAAGGAAAGCCATCATGCCCGGTATCCCGGACATTGCCCCATATCCGCTGCCCGGCGAGAGCGATCTGCCGGCCAACACCGCCCGGTGGACGGTGGATCCGGACCGTGCGGTCCTGCTCGTGCACGATATGCAGCGCTACTTCGTGCGCCCGTTCGCCGCCGCCCAGCGCCGCGAACTGATCGACAACATCGTGCTGTTGCGGGAACGCTGCGCCCACCTCGGGATGCCCGTCGCGTTCACCGCCCAGCCGGGCTCGATGACCGCCGAACAGCGCGGCCTGCTGCTGGACTTCTGGGGTCCGGGCATGCGGGTGTCCGCCGAGGACCGGGCCGTTGTCGACGAGTTGGCCCCGCGTCCGGGCGACTGGCTGCTCACCAAGTGGCGCTACAGCGCCTTCTTCCGCTCCGACCTGCTGGAGCGCATGCGCGCGTGCGGCCGCGATCAGCTCGTCGTCTGCGGGATCTACGCGCACGTCGGCGTGTTGATGACCGCCGTGGACGCGTTCACCAACGACATCCGCACCTTCCTGGTCGCCGACGCGGTCGCCGACTTCTCCGCGGCCGACCACGCCCTCGCCCTGGAATACGCCGCCCTCCAGTGCGCGGTGGTCGCCACCACCCGGGGGCTGCGCACCGACGACGGCCCGCTCGTCCCGGTCGTGGCGGGCGCGTCGCCCGCCGGGGCCGAGGCGACGAGGATCGGGGCCGCGAGATGAGCCGTACACCCCCGGCCGAGGACGCGGCCCGGGCCCTCCTGGAACGGGTCCTGGCCGCCGACCCGCCGCCGTTCGCGCTGCTGTACCGCCCCACGGTCACCGCCGGCGACCGGGTGGAGATCCTCACCGGGGACATCGGCGTGGTGGACCGCGTCGCCGACATCCCCATCCCCGACTCGCCCTACGGACCGGCCGGCCCGGACGTGCTGGCGCTGCTGCCGTACCGGCAACTCGGCGAACGCGGCCTGCCGGCGCCCGACGACGGCGCGCCGCTGGTGACGCTGACCGTCCGGGAGCAGGCCACGCTCGCCCGCGCCGACGTGCTCGACCGACTGCCGGACACGGAGATCGACTGGACGGACGGGCACTTCGACATCGACGACGACGCCTACGCCGCGTTGGTCGCCGACGTGCTGAGGGACGAGATCAGCGCCGGCGAGGGCGCGAACTTCGTGCTCAAGCGCCGCTTCCTCGCCGACATCACCGACTACACCCCGGCCACCGCCGCCGCGTTCCTGCGCCGCCTGCTCGCGCACGAATCCGGCGCCTACTGGACGTTCCTGGTGCACACCGGCACCCGTACCCTCGTCGGCGCCAGCCCGGAACTGCACCTGAGCCTGCGTCAGGGCGTCGCGGTGATGAACCCGATCAGCGGCACCTACCGGTATCCCACCTCCGGGCCCACGCTGACCGGCGTCATGGACTTCCTGCGCGACCGCAAGGAGACCTACGAGCTGTACATGGTCGTGGACGAGGAACTCAAGATGATGTCCCGGGTCTGCGACCAAGGCGTCCGGGTAGTGGGGCCGTTCCTCAAGGAGATGGCGCGGCTCGCGCACACCGAATACCTCATCGAGGGGCGCACCGACCGCGACGTCCGCGAGGTGTTGCGCACCACGCTGTTCGCGCCGACCGTCACCGGAAGTCCGGTGGAGAGCGCGGCCCGGGTGATCGCCCGGTACGAACCGGAGGGCCGCGGCTACTACTCCGGGGTGATCGCGCTGTTCGGCCGGGACGGCGCCGGACGACACACGCTGGACTCGTCGATCCTGATCCGTACCGCCGACATCGACGCCTCCGGGCGCATGGCCATCGCGGTCGGCGCCACCCTGGTCCGCGACTCGCAGCCGGCCGCCGAGGTCGCGGAGACGTGGGTCAAGGCCAACGGCCTGCTGGGCGCGCCGCGTTCGGCCGTGACGCCGGTCCGCTCGCTGGGCGGACACGCGCGGGTCCGGGCCGCGTTGCGCGAGCGCAACACCGACCTGGCCCGCTTCTGGCTGGACGGACCCGGGAGCGACGCGGGGGAGTTCCCGAACCTGGCCGGCAGGCACGTCCTGGTGATCGACGCCGAGGACGCGTTCACCGCGATGATCGCCCACCAGCTGCGCTCGCTCGGACCGCGGGTGAGCGTGCGCGGCTACGACGAGCCGTACTCGTTCACCGAGCACGACCTCGTGGTGATGGGCCCGGGACCCGGCGATCCGCTCGACCACGGCGATCCGCGCATCGAGCGCCTTCACGACGGCATCAAGCAACTGCTCGCCGAGCGGCTGCCGTTCCTCGCGGTGTGCCTGAGCCACCAGGTGCTCAGCCATCAACTCGGCCTGGATCTGCGCCGCCGCGCGACGCCGCATCAGGGTGTCCAGAAGAGCATCGAACTGTTCGGCCGCCCCGAACGGGTCGGGTTCTACAACAGCTTCGTGGCCCGCAGCGCGTTCGACCGGGCGTATCTGCCCGACGTCGGGACAGTGGAGATCTGCCGCGAGGAGGGCGTCAACGAGGTACACGCGCTGCGCGGACCGCACTTCGCGGGCGTGCAGTTCCACGCCGAGTCGGTGCTCACGCGCGACGGCACGCGCATCCTGGGCACGTTGATCGCCGACGTGCTCGACGCCGGGCGACACCGCGCGACCGCGTCGGCCCGAGGTGCGGAAGGGGTGCGTCCGTGAACACCACGCCACACGAGATCGCCATCATCGGCACCGGTCCTCGCGGGTTGTCCGTGTTGGAGCGGCTGTGCGCGAACGAACGTGCCCGGCCGACGCACGAGAGCCTGGTCGTGCACGTCGTCGACCCGGCCGCGCCCGGCGCCGGCGCGGTCTGGCGGATCGAACAGTCGCGGCATCTGCTGACCAACACGGTCGCCTCGCAGACCACCGTCTTCTCCGACGCCGCGTCGCGGATCGACGGACCGATCGAGCCCGGACCGAGCCTGTACCAATGGGCCGCCGACCTCGCGCTGCGGCACGCGGCCGGGGGCGTCGAAGCGGACCGATACGACCCGGCCACGCTCGCCGAGGCGGGCCGGCTCGGGCCGAACGACTACCCCACGCGGACCCTGTGCGGCTGGTACTTCGCCGACTGCTTCCGGCGCATCCGGGACGGCGCGCCCGCGCACGTGGAGATCCGCGAGCACCGCTCGCGCGCCGTGGCCATGGCCGACACCCACGGATTCACCGGCGGGCCGCAGGGCGTGCGACTGGCCAACGGGACCAGGCTGAACCACCTGGACGCGGTCGTGCTCGCCCAGGGACACGTCGCGGCGCGGCCCACGCCCCGGGAGGAGCGCACGGCCAGCCTGGCGCGGATCAACCACCTGACCTACCTCACCCCGACCAACCCGGCCGACGCCGACCTCGACGGCGTCGCACCCGGTCGGCCCGTACTGCTGCGCGGCCTGGGCCTGTGCTTCTTCGACTACCTCGCGCTGTTCACCCTGGGCCGCGGCGGCCGGTTCGAGCAGGTCGAGGACCGAACGGTGTACCGGCCGAGCGGCAACGAGCCGATCCTGTACGCCAGTTCCCGGCGCGGCCTGCCCTACCAGGCACGCGGCGAGAACGAGAAGGGCGCGCACGGCCGCTACTTCCCGCGCCTGCTGACCCCGGACTACGTGGCCGGACTGCGCGCGCGGTCCCGGCAGGGCGCGCCGATCTCCTTCAAGCAGGACCTGTGGCCGCTGATCGCCCGCGAGGTGGAGACGGTCTACTACGAGACGCTGCTCCGGCGGGGCGGTCGGGGCGAGGAGTGCGCCGAGTTCGCCGAGCGGTATCTCACCGCCGGGCCGGCCGAGCGCGACACCGTGCTCACCGACCGGGGCATCACGCTCGCGGACCGCTGGAGCTGGGACACGATCGCCGATCCGCTCCGGGGACGGGAGTTCGCCGACCGGGACGCGTTCCGCAAGTGGCTCCTGGAACATCTCACCGAGGATGTGCGCCAGGCCCGTCAGGGCAACGTCAGCGGCCCGTTCAAGGCCGCCCTCGACGTACTGCGCGACCTGCGCAACGAGGTCCGCCTGGCGGTCGACCAGGGCGGCCTGGACGGGACGTCGCACCGCGACGAACTGGAGCGCTGGTACACCCCCCTGAACGCGTTCCTGTCGATCGGCCCGCCACCACGCCGGATCGAGCAGATGATCGCGTTGATCGAGGCCGGCGTGCTCGAATTGACCGGCCCGGACACCCGGATCCGGATCGACACCCGCACCCCCTCCTTCATCGCCGACTCCACCACGGTCCCCGGGCCCACGGTGCGGGCGCAGATCCTGATCGAGGCGCGGTTGCCGGAACCCGACCTGCGGCGCACGGCGGATCCGCTGCTGCGCCATCTGCTGCACACCGAGGCGTGTACGACCTTCCGCGTCCCGAGTGCGGGCGAGGACGAGTACGACTACGAGACCGGCGGGCTGGCGGTGACCGAACGGCCGTACCGGGTGATCGACGCGCACGGCCGGGCGCACCCCAGGCGCTTCGCGTACGGCGTGCCCACCGAGGCGGTGCACTGGGTCACCGCGGCCGGGATCCGCCCCGGCGTGGACTCGGTGACCATCGCCGACGCGGACGCGATCGCGCGCGCGGTGCTCGCGCTGGGCCCGAGCCGGCGCGAGATCGACGCGGCGACCGAGGGCGAGCACATCGAGGTCGTGGTATGACCGACGCCGCGGGCGAGCGACTCCCGCTCGTGGACGCCGGGTTGTTGTCGCCGGTGCGCGCGGGCACGCCGGTGGAGGCGGCGGTCGGCGACGCGGCGTGGTTGCAGGCGCTGCTGGACGCCGAGGCCGCGCTGGCCCGGGCGCAGGCCGCGCTCGGCCTGGTGCCGGCCTCGGCGGCCGAGGTGATCACGTCCGCCGCGCACGCCGACCGGTTCGACCTGCGGGCCCTGGCGGTGGACGCGCGCGAGAGCGCCAATCCGGTGGTCGCCCTGGTCCGGGCGCTGACCCGGGTGGTCTCCGCGATCGATCCGCACGCCGCGCGCCACGTGCACCTGGGTTCCACCAGCCAGGACATCTTCGACACCGCCGCGATGCTGGTGGTGCGGCGCGCGGCGGCGCTGTTGCGCGCGGATCTGGCCCGGGTGGCGAAGGCGTTGGGCGCCCTCGCCCGGCGTCACCGCGACACGCCGGTGGCCGGGCGTACGCTCGCGCTGCACGCGGTGCCGACCACGTTCGGGCTCAAGGCCGCGGGCTGGCGGCGGCTGGTCCTGGACGCCGATCGGCGGGTGGCCGCCGTGTCGAACGGGCTGCCGGTCTCGCTCGGCGGCGCGGCCGGCACCCTGGCCGGGTACGTCGAGGCGGGCGCCGACCCGGAGCGGCTGGTGGCCGCGTTCGCCGCAGAAACCGGGCTGTGCGCGCAGGTGTTGCCGTGGCACGCGCTGCGGACGCCGATCGCCGACGTCGGTGCGGCCTGGGCGCATACCGCCGGTGCCCTGGGCAAGTTCGCGGTCGACGTGCAGTCGTCGACCCGGACCGAGGTCGGAGAGGTGGTCGAGCCGCACGTGCCCGGGCGGGGCGCCTCCTCGGCCATGCCGCAGAAGCGTAATCCGGTACTGGCCACGCTGATTCGCAGCGCCGCGCTGCAAGTGCCCTCGCAGGCAGCCGTGTTGACTCAGTGCATGCTCGCCGAGGACGAACGCTCGGGCGGCGCGTGGCACGCCGAGTGGCAACCGCTGCGCGAGTGCCTGCGGCTGACCGGCGGCGCCGCGCACACCGCCGTGGAGTTGGCCGAGGGCCTGGTCGTGCGGCCCGAGCGCATGGGTGTCAATCTTGCCCTCACCGGCGGCGCGATCGTCGCCGAACGGGTCGCCGGCGTGCTGGCCGCGCACCTGGGCAAGCCGGCCGCCGCGGCGCTGCTCAACCGCGCCGTCGAGGCGGCCGACCGGCGGGGCCGCCCGCTCGCCGACCACCTCGCGGGCATGCCCGAGGTGGCCGAGCATCTCGACGCCGCCGAGCTGACCCGGCTCTGCGACCCGGCCGGCTACACCGGCGCCGCCGCCGACCTGGTCGAGTGGTCCCTGCGCGCGGACCCCGGGCGCTGAGCGGACCCGGGCCGGTCGGTGTCCCCCGCCGACCGGCCCGCCACCCACCCGGTACCCGGTATCTTCCGCGCGACAATATTCCCGGTATCCCGGTATCCCGGCCCGCGTGTTTCGGTGAAATTACAGGACGTGCACTATCGGTGCGCATCCGACCGCAACGCTGACCGGCCTGACCCGGTGATGACCAGTCTGACCGCGCCCCGACCTTGCCGGCGAACTATCGTGCGATTAAATTCGAACCGCATTGACCTGAAAACGGCAGCAGGTCGGGTGCGGCGGATGCGGGTCCGCGGCGCCACGGCTTTGTCGTGAGTCCCGGTGCGGCCCTCGATCGGTCGGCCGGATGAAGGGGGATCAATGAATACGAGCGGACGGCTCCACGACTCGGAAAGGTCGTCGGGCCCGATCGTGGCGGCGGGGCCGAGAAACCCGTCGGTTTATTTCCCCCAACGACCCGTATTGGTTGTCGAGCCGTGATCGCCGGAAGAATTCGGACGCGCTAGCCGCTCCCCCCGGGCCGAGTCCGTGCACCGCCCCGGACGCCCGTGCGCCGCCCGGCGGTCGTGCCCCCCGACGATCCCGTGTCGCCTGACGTGCGGTCGGCCGCGGTTGGCCGCGCTGGCCGGGTGCCCGGCGGCCCCGGCGCGCGCTGCAGGGTCCGCGCGCGCCGGGATCGCGGTCGGCCGCGTCACCCCGTATTCCGTGAATCCCACCCCCCGCCCCTCGCTCTCGCCTGTCGCATCGGATATCGCCCCCAACGACGACGCCCCCACGCGGCGTGTCACAGCCATGCCTCGTCGTTCTTTTTCAGGCTGCCGTTTTTCGTTGCCGATTTCTTTCGGAAGTGAACCGTTCGTTCAACAACAGGAGTGGTAATGGCGCTCGCCAACGGCAGCCCCAATCATGCGTGTCTGCCGAAATTCGCCGACGGTGGCGCGGATTCCGAGGCGGCCAGAAAGGTGACCCTCGATCGTTTGGTCGCCGAGCTTTCCCCGATTATTTTCGCCTCCCTGCCGAGGGCGGATCAACGACGTAAAGGCGTCATGTATCTCCGTGGGCTGCTCGGCGCTCCGGGGCGGAAGTCGGTACGGAATATCGCCGCCTTTCTCGGCAAGCAGGTGAACGACCAGGGGCTGCATCACTTCATCAACGACTCCACCTGGGACTGGGAACCGATGCGGGAGGCGCTCGGGCGTTATCTCGCCCGGCACACCTCACCCCATGCCTGCGTGTTGCAGCCGATGATCATCCCGAAGTCGGGCACCCACTCCGTCGGGGTCGCCAGGACCTTCTCCTGGGAGCGGGGCCAGGCGGTGACCGCACAGCAGGTGGTCGGCGTGTGGGCGGTGTCCGCCACCACGGCGAGCCCGGTCAACTGGCGGCTGCACCTGCCCCCGACGCGGTCGCGCGGGCGGGGCGAACGGGATTCGTCCGGGTCCGAGACGGGCTACGACACGCCGGAGGATTCGATGGTCCGGGCATATCTGGAAACCGCCATGCGGCACCGAATACCGGATTGTCCGGTGGTGTTGAACGCGGAGCGGCTGGACGGCATCGGAGTCGTGTCGAAGCTGAGTGCGGCGGGCGTGTCGCACATATCCAAAATCGCCGAGGACACCTGGCTGCTCCCCGCCGACCCGGCTTTACCCGGGTGGGGCGACGAACCCCTCCAGGCAAGCCGGATCGCGCGGCTCGTCAAGGTCGGCCGGAAGCGCATGTTCCTCATTCCGTCGGGCACCGACGAGGCCGCCGAACTCGTCGCCACCGTCCGGGTCCGACTGCCGGCCGTCCCCGACGGAACCCGTCGTTCCCGCAGCGGAATCGGGGACTTCCTGTTGCTCGGCGTCGGCGGCATCGGCGGACAGTGGCCGGCGGAACTGTGGCTGACCGATCTGACCAACGCCGACCACGCCTCGTTGTTGCGCCTGATCCGGCTCAGTCGGCGGGTGGAGAGCCTCGGCATGCCGCGTGCCGAGCAGGTGGGGATCCGGGACTTCGCCGGACGATCGTTCGCGGGCTGGCACCGCCATGCCACCCTCGCGTCGGTCGCGCACGCGGTCACCGAACTCGCCGAGCACAAACTGAGCATTGCCTGACGTACGGCCGATTCGCCGCGCCCCCGGCACCGGTGCTTCCACGCGTTCGCTCCCGAGGCGGCCCCGCGGAAGTCACCGGCGCCGCCGGCGCGCAGGCGGCCACGGCACATGTCCCGCCGCCGGCGCCTCGGCATGGAACGGCGCGCCGGCGGTCACCAGGCGAGCAGGGACACCGGGCGAGCCCGAGCACGGGCGAGCCCGAACACCACCAGGTGAGCCCGCATATCAGGCGAGCCCGACCACCAGGCGAGCCCGAACCACCCCGACCCGACCGGAGAATTCGAGCACATGCGCGCAGCCTTCATCGACTCGCTGGGACCGGCGGAGAACATCCGATACGGCGAACTCCCGGCGCCCACACCGGGACCGACCGACGTCCTGGTGGACGTCCTCGGCACCACCGTGAACCCGGTCGACATCCTGCTTCGTTCCGGGGTCTTCCGCACGCCCGTCGGGTTTCCGCTGGTGATCGGCCGCGACCTGGTCGGCACGGTTGCCGCGGCCGGGCCGGGCGCGCCGGGCTTCGCCGTCGGCGACCTCGTGTGGGCCAACAGCCTCGGCCACGGCGGTCGACCGGGCGCGGCGGCCGAACAGGCGGTGGTGGCCGCCGACCGGCTCTATCCCCTCCCGGCCGACGTCGATCCGACGGCGGCGGTCGCGGTGGTACATCCCGCCGCCACCGCGTATCTGGCCCTGTTCACCCACGGCCGGGTCACGGCAGGCGACACGGTCCTGGTACTCGGCGCGGCCGGGAACGTCGGCAGTGCCGTGGTGACCCTGGCCGTGGACGCCGGGGCCCGGGTGATCGCCACCGCCGCCGCCGCGGATCTCGACCACTGCCGGGCCCTCGGCGCCGACGCGGCCTTCGACTACCGGGACCCGAAACTCGTCGACCTGATCGCCGCCGCCTGCCCCGACGGGGTCGACGCGCACCTGGACTGCTCCGGCCGCAACGATCTGACCGAGGCGGTCGAACTGCTCGCCCCGCGCGGCCGGATCGTGCTCCTGGCGGCGACCGGCACCGATCCGGTGTTGCCGGTGCGCCGCCTCTACATGAAGGACTGCTCGATCGCCGGTTTCGTCATCTCGCATGCCACGTCCGGCGAACTCGCCGAGGCGGCGCGCACCGTCAACCGCCTCCTGGCGAACGGTCGACTCCGGGCCCGCACGCTCGAACGACAGCCGCTGAGCGCCGCCGCCGAGGTGCACCGGCGGATGGAGCAGGGCCGGTTGCACGGCAGACGCGTGGTACTCCTGCCCGGCGGCTGAACCGGTCGCCGCCCCACCTCACAGGAGGCCGAGGCCGCGCAGGTCGGCCACACACTTGGCGAGGTAGTCCGGCGTGATGGACGGCACGGGCTCGCCGCCGACGGCGGCCAGCGCGGCGGTGAAGCGGGCGTTGGGGACGGCGCCGGCCGGTCGCGGTTCGCTCGGTCGGGCGTAGGCCGGGAGCAGCGGGAGCAGCGAGCCCCGGCGCCGATCCTCGGGCAGCCCGCGCAGGGCCGCCTCGAACCGCATGCGCCACTGCTCGTAGTCGGCGAACCGGCGGATGGGGTGCCCGGCGGCGATCAGCCAGTCCACCATCTCGTCCAGGGACACGCCGTCGTCGTTGGCGTTGACCGCGTGGTACGTGCGGTAGCCGTCCGAGGCGTCGGCGCCGAGCGCGGCGATCGCCGCCGCGGTGAAGTCGACGGGCAGGCCGCTGTAGTGCGCCCGGCGGCGTCGCCCGTCCGCGTCGAGGTGATGGAAGGAGAGCGGCGCCATGCCGGTCGCCACCACGCTGAGGATCAGCCGGGTGAACCGGTCGGGCAGGTTGACCACACCCGGAAGCCGGCGGTGGGCCAGGATCATGTCCGGCCGAAATACCTTCACCGGCAAGCCCGTTCGCTCATGGGCGGCGCGCAGCAGCACCTCGCCGGCCCACTTGCCGGTGGCGTATCCGTTCGCGTCGGAGCCGTCCAGCCGGCGCACCGGCGCCGCGGTGCGTACGTCGACCGTCTCGTCGAGCACCGATCCGTCGGGCTCCAGCGCGGCGGCGATGGTGGACACGAACGTGAACGGCTTCGCCGGGCCGGTGAGCGCGAGATCGATCAGCTCCGCGGTGCCGACCACGTTCGGGCCGAACAACCGGCCGTACGGCAGCACGTGGTTGACCAGGGCCGCGGCGTGCACGATGCGATCGGTCTCGGCGGCCAACCGCCGCCAGGTCGACGCGTCCAGGCCGAGGCGCGGCGCGGACACGTCGGCGGCCGGCACCTCCAGATGCCGGGCGGCGACCTCGTCGAACCAGCCCGGCCGATCCGCCGACGCGGCACGCAGGCAGCGCACCACCCGCTCCCGGGCCGCCGCGTCGTCGTCCGCGCGGGTCGGACAGATCAGCCGGCCGCCGGTATCGGCCATCCGTCGTAGCCACTCCACGGCCAAGAACGCGCCCAGATAGCCGGTCGCGCCGGTGAGCAGGACGTTCGCGGCCGGCGCCGCGGACGGCCGGTTCGCGGGGCGGCGGAGCGCTCCCGCGTCCATGAACCGCTCCGGGGTCAGCTCGCTCGCGCGCACCTCGACCGCGTCGCGGCCGTGGATCGAGGCGAAGGTGGGCCGGACCGGGTGCGGTTCCCGGGCCGCGCCGAGATGGTCCGCGATGCGGGCCAGGGTCGCGGTGGGGCCGAGGACGAGCTGTACCGGGACCTCCACGTCGAAGATCTGCTCCAGCACGGTCGCGAAGGTGTGCGCGGACAGCGAGTCGCCGCCCAACTCGGCGAATCCGGCGTCCGGGCGCAACGCCGACGCGGGATGCCCGAGGGTGACCTGTACCGCGGCGAGGACCGCGTCCAGGGGCGCCGCGTGCGGCCCGGCGGCCCGCAGCGCGGCGAACCGACCGGCCCGACCCGCCGCGATGTCCGCGTACAACCGCTCCAGGCGAGCGCCGTAGCGGGCGACGAGGGCGGGGCGCAGCGGCTTGCCGATCCCCGACAGCAGCCCGTTGGCCACCGTGAACGGCTCGGGTTCGAGGATCACATCGTGTGGGATCTCGTACGCCGCCAACCCCGCGTCGCGGGCCAGTTCGCGCATCGCGTCGAGGATCCCGGCCCGGGTGGTGTCGTCGTCCGCCGGCTCCGAGCCGCCGCGGGCGGGGACCACCACGGCGAGCAGGAACGCCTGTTCCGGGCTGCCGTATACGTGGATCTGCGCGATGTGCGGGCTGGTCGCGTACAGCGCCTCCAGCCGGGAGATCGCCACGAACTCGCCCTGGGACAACTTGACCACGTTGTTCGTGCGGTCGACGTAGACCAGGTGATCCGGGGCGAGTTCGGCGAACACGTCGCCCGTACGGTAGTACCCGTCCGCGTCGAACGCCCGCGCGTCGACCTCGGGTTGCCGAAAGTATCCGGGCACCATCCCCACCGACTTGAGCCGCAGCTCGCCGCGCGGGTGCGGCTTGTCCGTGCCGAAGTAGCCCAGTTCCGGGACGTCCACCAGTCGGTAGTCGAGCACCGGTGGCCGCCGTACGCGCCCGTCGACGACCACCGCCCGGGTGGTCTCCGTCGAGCCGTAGCAGTCCACGATCCGGGTGCCGAGCACCCGGGCCATGAACGTGTGCATCGCGGCCGACAGCGGCGCACTGCCGCACAGGGCACTGACGATCCGGCCGCCGAGCATGCCGTCGCGGATCCGGTCGCGCGCGGTCGCCTCGGCGCTCGCCGCGTCGGTGTCGGCACCCGTTTCGGTCCCGGCGCGCGAGACGCGGTCGACTTCGAGCAGGTAGCGCTGATGCACCATGTCGCAGATCCTCGGCACCAGACTCAGCACGGTGGGCCGGGACAGCCGGATGTCGTCGAACAGGGTGGACATGTCGCCGCGTGCGGCGAAGAACCCGATGCCACCCGAGGACAGCCCGGAGATCAGCCAGGCCCGGCCGTTGACGTGGCTCATCGGCATGTAGTGCAGCACGATCGTCGGCAGCGGAGTGTCCGGGCTCGCCCCGGCGTTGGTCATGCCGCCGCGCCCGTTCCGCCACATCCGGGTGATCATCGACGCGGTGTAGATCGCGCCCTTGGGCGTGCCGGTGCTGCCGGACGTGTAGATCAGGCCGACCAGCCGATCCGGGTCGCCGTCGTCCCTGGCCGGCACCGTGGGCAGGGTTTGCCCGCGCCGCAGTTCGTCGGCGAGCGAGACCACCGCGGCGCGCCCGGCCAGCTTGTCCGCGGCGGCGCGCAGCGCTTCCCGATGCGCGTCCACGCGGGCATCGTGGTCGAAGACCACCAGGCGCTCCACGGACGCGGATCGCAGTACGGTCTCGACCGCCACCTCGATCGTGTCCGGATCGGCCGCGAGGATCCGGGGCGCCGTCTCCGCGACGATCGGCGCCAGCCGCGCGGCGGGGGAGCCGGTCGGCAGCGGGACCGCGACCGCGCCCAGGTACATGCAGGCCAGGTCGATCGTGGCATGGTCGACGCCGGTGAACCCGACAACGGCGACGAAGTCGCCCATGCGCAGGCCGCCTTCGACGCACTCGGCCCACGCACTGGCGAGCGCCACCACCCGCCGCCACACCTCGGCATAGCTGAACATCTCGAATTCCGGGTGCAGTTCGAGGATGGCGCGACCGGTGTCGCGATCGTGCACGAGCCGCTCGGCGCGTCGGGCCAGCGCCGGTCGGTCCGCGTAGCCGTGCATCGCTGCGGCGATGGTGCCGACGAGGCTGCCGTCGCACCCGGCGATGGCGTCGGCGACACTCGACGAGGGGATCGCGCGGGCGAATTCGGGGTCGTGCGCCCGAAGCGCGGTGACCCGGGCCGCGAGGTCGTGATCCGTCTGATGCTCAGGCATGAGTGCTCCGATGAGTGACGAGTCGGACGATGCGGCGGCCCGAGAGGCGGGGAGGACGCGGTTTCGGCTAGCCGGTGTGTGCGGGCAGCCGGCGTCCGCCGACGACCGTGGCCACCGCCATCAGCAGGTAGACCACCACGGCCGCGGTCGCCGGCGCGGCGATCGTGTCGCCGGACTGGAGACCACCGATCAGCGCGACGCCGATCATGGTTCCCGAACTCCGCGCCGCCGAGAGCAGTCCACTGGCGATCGCCGTGCGGTGCTCCGGGGCGGTCGCCATGACCAGGGTGATCTGCGGCACGGTCGCCAGACCGAAGCCGAGGCCGATGAAGGTGAGCCCGACACCGACACCGATCGGGGTCCGGCCGCCGAGGATGATCAGCAATACCCCGCCGATCGTGGTCGATACGGTCGCGATGGCCAGCACCCGGAAGGCGCCGAGCCGGGCGTTGACCCGCCCGGCGACCAGGGGCATGAAGGTGATCGGCAACGCGGAGGGCAGGAAACACAGTCCGGTGGCGACCGGCCCGTAGCCGTGCACCTGCTGGAGGAACACGCTGATCGCGAAAACCAGTCCGTAGTAGCCGACGAACAGCAGCAGACCCACCAGCACGAACTCGCGAAACCCCGGGGCCCGGAACAGATCGCCCGGAATCATCGGGAACGCACACGCCCGTTGCCACGCCACGAAAACGACGAGCCCGACCACCGCGACGCCGGCCGCCGTCAGGGGCAGCGGATGGGTCCAACCCAGCTCGTGCCCCTCGGTCAGCGCCAACGCGATGCCGCCCAGTACGACGATGGCGAGCAACTGCCCGAGAAGATCCTGGGGTTCCCTGGCCGCGGGCGCCGCCTCGGGCCCCTTCTCGCGGCCGGGCATGTGGCGGGCCGCGAGCCACAGCGTGATCACCACGATCGGCGCGTTGACCAGGAAGATGCTCCGCCAGCCGATCGCGCCGACCAGCGCCCCGCCCAGAACGGGGCCGAACGCGACCGGACTTCCGGCCACCATCGCCCAGACGGCGACCGCCTTGGCGCGTTCGTTCGGCTCCTTGTAGGTATCGCTGAGCATCACCAACGACGCGGGCACCAGCAACACCGCGCCCAACCCCTGGCCGGCCCGCATCGCCACCAACACCGCACCGTTCGGGGCCAGTCCGCACAACACCGAGGCCACCCCGAACACCGCCGTGCCCACCCGGAACACGGACACCGACCCGTAGCGCCCGACCGCCGCGGCGCCGGCCAGCACCAGACTGGCCAGCACGATCACGTACGCGTCGACCACGAGTTGCATCGTGGCCAGGCTCGCGTGCAGGTCGGTGCGGATCGCCGGGATCGCCACGTTCACGATGCTGATGTCGACGACCATCATCCCGTAGCCCAGGCTGACCACCGTCAGTACGCGGCCGGGACGCGGCGGTGCGTGAGCCGTCCCGGGCGTGCGGTGGTCGGAACCGGTCGAGTTGGCCATGAGGTTGCCGTTTCGCATGAGGCGACGAGTGCGGGCGTGCGAACCGACGCGGTCTCGCGGACCGCCGAGCGGTGCCGGGCAGGGTCGATCGGTGCGCCGAAATCCTATCCGGGGACAAACCGGGGACGTCAACCGGGAAATCTGTCGGACCCGCCCGAATGCGCGCCATTGATCCGATTCCAGGGTTCGCTCTAGAGGTTCCTCTGATTTCCGCGGAGCCTGCCGCCGGCTACGTTCGGGGCGCCGCCAACTGCGAGAGGAATTCATCGTGGGAGTGAGTGGAACGGGCTCACCATTTTCTGCGCCGAGACGGAACCCCGGTTTTCCGCAGCGCCCCTCGTCGATGCCGTTTCACCGCTACACGCGGGACGACCCGGTGTTGCCGACGGGCCGGGACGGTGGGACGAGGGCATGGCCGGACCGGGTGCTCGACCGTGCGCCGGTGTGGGCTTCGGTCGACCTCAGGGACGGGAACCAGGCCCTGGCCGAGCCCATGGACCTGCGCCGGAAGAAGCGCATGTTCGACCTGCTGGTCGGGCTCGGTTTCAAGGACATCGAGATCGGATATCCGGCGGCGAGTGTCGACGATTTCGACTTCGTCCGCGAACTGGTGATCAAGAACGGAATTCCGGACGACGTCACCGTATCGGTTTTCACCCCGGCCAGAACCGAACTCGTCGAGCGCACCTTCGACGCCATTCGCGGCGCCGAACGTGCGGTGGTGCATTTGTGCCACGCGACCGCGTGCCTGTGGCGCGACGTGGTGTTCGGCATGTCGCGCGCCGAGGTGTTGCGGATGGCCGTCACCGGCGCGGAGGACCTGGTGCGGCTCGCCGAGCGGGAGACCGGCGCGGACATCCGCTTCGAGTACTCGCCCGAGACGTTCAATGTCACCGAGCCGGACTTCGCCCTGGAGATCGCCGACCGGGTCGCCGCCGTCGTCGACGCGTGTCCGGACCGGCCGCTCGTGCTCAACCTCCCGACCACCGTCGAGACCCATTCGCCCAACGTCTTCGCCGACCAGATCGAGTGGATGCACCGCAACCTGGACCGCCGCGACTCGATCGTGTTGTCCGTGCACCCGCACAACGACCGGGGCACCGCCGTCGCCTCGGCCGAACTGGCCCTGATGGCCGGCGCGGACCGGGTCGAGGGCACGCTGTTCGGCAACGGCGAGCGCACCGGCAACGTGTGCCTGGTGACCCTCGCGCTCAACCTCTTCGGCCGCGGCGTGGATCCGGAACTGGAACTCTCCGACATCGACGCGGTCCGCGAGATCGTCGAGGACTGCAACCGCCTGCCGGTGCACCCGCGACACCCGTACGCCGGCGACCTCGTCTACACCGCCTTCTCCGGCACCCACCAGGACGCCATCGCCAAGGGCCTGGCGGCACTGGCCGCGCGCGCCGGCGGGGACCCGACGAACGCGCCGTGGCAGGTCCCGTATCTGCCGATCGACCCCAGGGACGTCGGCCGCGACTACGAGGCGATCATCCGGGTGAACAGCCAGTCGGGCAAGGGCGGCATCGCCTACGTGCTCAAGGCCGGCTGGGGGCTGGACCTGCCGGTCGGCCTGCGCCGCGACTTCGCCGGCGTGGTGCAGGACGTCACCGACGCCACCGGGCGCGAACTGGACCCGCAGGACATCTGGCGGCTGTTCCGGCAGACCTACTGCGCCGAACCGAGCGCCGTCTCCCGGGGCGCGGCCGACGAGCACGAGGTGATCGAGGAACTGGCCGCCGCCTACGGCGTCGAGTTCACCCGGGTGCTCGTCGCCGACGCGAAGGACTCGACGGTCTGCTTCGTGGAACTCGCCGCGGCGAACGCCGCGTTCTGGGGCGTCGGCCTCGCCGGCGGGGCCACGGACGCGGCCCTGCGCGCGGGCCGCTCCGCGCTGCGCCGCGCGGGTGCGGACGCGGGTGGGGGAGCGGGCGTCGATACGGGCGGGGGAGCGGGCAGGGGAGTCGGCCCCGACACCGGCGGCGCCGAGAGCGGACGAGGAGGATCGCGATGAGGACGAACGCCTTCCACACCGTCGCCCCCGGGACCTACCGGGAGGACGGCGGCCTGGAATACGAGGACTTCGTCCCCGACGAGGTCGTCGAACACCGGCCCGGCCGCACGATCACCATGACCGACAACGTGTGGAGTTCGCTGCTCTGCCTCAACCAGCACCCGCTGCACATCGACGCCGTATACGCCGAACAGACCGGCTTCGGCCGCATCGTCGTCTCCAGCCTGGTCACCTTCGGCATCGTCAACGGGATGACCGTGGCCACGATCAGCGCCAAGGGCGTGGCCAACCTCGGCTGGGACAAGGTGCGGCTGTCCGCCCCCGTGTTCGTCGGCGACACCCTCTACGCCCGGACCCGCGTCCTCGCCAAACGCGAGTCGAAGACCCGTCCCGACGAGGGGATCGTCACCGTGCACACCACGGGCCTGAACCAGGACGGCGTGACCGTGATCGCCTTCGACCGGACCATCCTCGTTCCCCGACGGAAGGAAGACCGATGATCCCGGTCGTCGACCTGACGGCAGCCCGCACCGACGCCGACGCCGAACGCGCCGTCGCCGAGGAGATCTCCCGGGCCTGCAAAGGCACGGGCTTCTTCATCGTGCGCGGCCATGGCATCGCCACCGACGTGTTCACCGACGCCTACGCCGCCTCGCTGCGTTTCTTCGGGCTCCCACTCGACACCAAGCACGAGTTCGCGATGCGGACCAGCACGGTGCGCGGCGACAACGACTACAGCCCCTACGGATACAGCGCGCTGCTGTCGGAGAACGCCTACGCCTACACGGGCAGGGCCGGGATGCCGTCGGACTACGTGGAGAAGTTCAGCGTCGGCCGGCTGATCCTGGACGACGACGAGGAACTGCCCTTCCCCACCGACTCGGACGGCACGGCCCTGCGCGGCGCGCTGAAGCGGTACTTCGCGGCCTGCGAGAGCGTGTCCGACCGGATCGCCGAACTCCTCGCCCTGGCCCTGGACCTGCCCCGCGACTTCTTCGCGATCCGCACCGACACCTCGAACGACTCGCTCCGCTCGCACCTGTACCCGGGCATCGCCCCGGAGTTCGTCAACGACCAGGGCATGGGGCAGCACACCGACGGCACGCTGATCACCCTGCTCACCCAGGACGGCCCGGGCCTGCAGATCCGCGACCGCGCGGGCGAGTGGCTGGACGTGGACGTGCGCGAGCAGGACACGTTCATCGTCAACATCGGTGACCTGATGGCCCGTTGGTCCAACGACGAGTACGTCTCCACACCGCACCGGGTCCGGCTGGACGTACGCCGCAGGCAGTCGATCGCGTTCTTCAAGCTGGCCAACGACGACACCGTCATCGACTGCTTCCCCGCGTTCGTCCAGGACCGCCCCGCCCGGTACGAACCGATCCGCTACGAGGAGTTCTCGCTGCGGAAGATGAATCTGCTGTTCGGAAGGGAGAGCGCGCGATGAGAGCGCACGCGAGCCTGCTCTACACCCCCGCACTGCGCGTGGCATCGGTGGCCGAACCCGGCCGGATGCGCGCGGACATGCTGGTGTTGGACCTGGAGGACTCCATCCACCCGGCCCGCAAGGTCGAGGCGCGCGAGGCCCTGGCCGGCGCCGACCTGACCCGGGCCGAACTGCCCGCCCTCGGACTGCGGGTGAACACCATCGCCACGTACGACGGCCTGGCGGACATGCGGTTCCTGCTCGACGCCGACGCGATGATCGGCGGCGTCCCGGTCGACGTGGTCTTCATCCCGAAGATCGCCGGGGCGGGCGACGTGGCGGTGTATCGCTCACTGCTCTCGCACACCTCGCGCCCGCCCGATGTGTGCAGCTTCATCGAGACCGTCGACGCGGTGGAGAACGCCCTGGAGATCGCCGAGGTCAGCGACGGCCTGTGCTTCGGACAGGCCGATCTGACGGCCGAGTTGTACGCCCCGAGCGAGGTCTACCTCGACCACGCCCGGGCCCGGTTGTGTGCCGCGGCGTCCCGGTACCGGGTACCCGCCATCGACACCAACTCCTTCGAACTGCACGACCTGGACCTGGTCGAGGCCCAGTGCCGGGCCGCCCGAAGCATCGGATTCACCGGCAAGGCGGCCATCCACCCCCGTCAGGTGGACGTGATCGCCGCGACCTTCGCGGTCGGCGCGGACGAACTCGCCGAATACCGGCGCGTGGTGGCGGACTACGACAGCACGCCCTACGGCTTCGCGGTCGAGAAGGACCGCGTGCTCGCGCCGCCGTTCGTACTGCGCGCCCGCCGCATGCTCGCCCTGCACACGGCCGACGCCGACGCCGCGTCGTAACCCGACGCCGCCTCGTAACCCGCACTCGTGAATCGGGAGATCCCAGTGAAGATCCTGCCGCAGGACACGATCGTCGACGTGTCGGCCTACCGCACGCGGTACGTGGACGGCCGGTTGCACGCCGTCGGTGACGAACTCGTGGACGAGCTGGTGAAGTTGGTGGCCGAGGGCCACGGCGTCGCGGTCTGCCGCGGCGTCGCGCGGACCCTGGCCGGCCACGGTCTGGACGTGCACGACGAGCAGCACGCCGCGGTCGCTCGCGACTACCTCGAATCGTTGTTCCGCGCCTTCGGCGAACGGGTGGACGTCGCCGCGTTCACTCCCGTGGCGATCGGCTACGACCGGATCGCCGGGATGGACGTCGACGGATTCAACAAGAACCGGCACTTCACCCCGAACGACGACCACACCACCGCCCGTGAGTTCCTGACCACCAAGTGTGTGCACTTCGACGCCGCGACCCCGCTGATCGCCAACATCTACGGACCCAACCTCAACATCGTCGGCGGTCTGCCGGTGATCTGCGACACCCGCGCCTACCTCCGCGACGCGGAGGTCTCGCCCGCGGATCTGATCGAGCTGATGCCGCACAGCTTCAACGTGGCGGTCAAGGAGGAGCACGCCGAGCGCATCCTCGCCGACTACGCGGCCGCGGCGGACGTCGACCTGGACGCCGACCTGGTGATGATCGTGCTGTTCAACGAGGTGGACGGCGGACTGGCACACGCCGGTTCGGCCCCGCGACCGGTCGACGCGCGGCAGCCCTCGCGCCGGCCCATCCGGCATTTGGAGTACCAGTTCCCGGACGCCGACGAACTGGCGAAGTGGTACGCGCACTACCGCCTCGAGGTGCCCGCCCCGGGTCTGGAGGTCCCCGACGAGGCCGCGCACGAGCGCTACCACCGGGGTGTGGAACCGGTCGGCGCCGACGGCGGGAACCCGCGATGACCGCCGAGCGCACCGCGACCGGCGTGCCCACCATGTCGGAGCGGGACACGGGCGAGCTGGCGGCGCTGCTCGCGGTGCTCACGGAGCGCGACTGGCCCGAGGACATCGACGAGGCCCGGGTGCACTACGACAGCTGGGGCACGCCGATCGCCGCCGACGTCGAGGTGACGGTGCGAGCCGGCGGATACCTGCTCACCCCGCCGAACGCGGAGGGCACCCGCACCGGTCTCTACCTGCACGGCGGCGGCTACGTGTACGGATCGTTGCGCAGCCACGGCGGCATGGTCGCCGAGCTGGCCCGGGCGACCCGGTGCCGGATGTTCTTCGTCGACTACCGGCGAGCCCCCGAACACCCCTATCCCGCCGCGCTGGACGACGCGGTGGCGGCCTACCGCGAACTGCTCGCCGACGGCGTGGCGCCCTCGGACGTGGTGTTCGCGGGCGACTCGGCCGGCGGCGGGCTGACCCTGGCCACCCTGCTCAAGGCCCGCGACCTGGGTCTGCCGCTGCCCGCCGCGGCGGCCTGCGTGTCGCCGTGGACCGACCTGACCGCCTCGGGCGAGACCTACCGCACCCTGGCCGCCGAGGACCCCCTGGTCAGCGCGGACGTGGTCGCCCTGGTCACCCGGTCCTACCTGGCCGGCGCCGCGCCCACGACCCCCTACGCGTCGCCGCTGTACGCCGATCCCAGCGCACTGCCGCCGATCCTCGTCCAGGTCGGCAGCCGGGAGATCCTGCTCAGCGACGCGCGGCGTTTCGTCGCCGCGCTCGACCGGGCCGGATCCACCGGCGTGCTCGAAGTGTGGCCCGGCATGGTGCACGTGTGGCACCTGCACTACGCCCGCCTGGCCAAGGCACGCGAGGCCATCGACCGGCTCGGCGACTGGCTTCGCTCCCGAAGCGGGGCGGGCCGGTGAACGAGGACGTCGTCGGACCACACCGCTTCCGCAACAACCGCACGATGGTGCCCGCGGCCGAGGCCGCGTGGGGGTTGTCCGAGAAGAACGGCATGCTCGGCCTGGTCGTCGAGGCCGTCGACGGCCAGAACCGGCTGCGCGAGCTGAGCTCCGGACACGAGTTCGCCAACCTGTCGTCGTGCTCCTACCTAGGGTTCAACAGCCACCCCGCGGTGATCGAGGCGGGCCGCGCCGCGCTCGCCGAGGAACGCGTCACCGGCCTGTCCATGGGGGAGTTCCGCATCCGGCTCGGCATCCTGGAACGCCTCGAAGCCGAACTGGCCGAGCACTTCGGGGCACACGTACTGCCGTCGGTGTCCTGCGGTGTGCTCAGCGCGGCGATCCTGCCGCTGCTCGCCTCCGGCCATCTCACCGACGGCGAACCCCTGGTCGTGGTCTTCGACCGGTTCGCGCACTTCTCGATGAACTTCCTCAAGCCGATCGTCGCCGACGAGACGCTCGTGCTCACCTGCCCGCACAACGACATGCAGTTCCTGGAGGACGTCTGCAAACGCCACCCGCGCGTGGCCTACGTCTGCGAGGGCGTCTACTCGGTCGGCGGCCGGGCCGACCTGGCCGGGATCCGCGAACTCCAGGACCGCTACGGCATGTTCGTCTATCTCGACGACTCGCACGCGCTGTCCGCGCTGGGCGATCGCGGCGAGGGCCACGCCCGCCCGGTGTTCCCCGATCTCGGCTCCCGGACCCTGATCGTCGCCTCGATCGCCAAGGCGTTCGGCAGTACCGGCGGCATCGCGATGATCGGCGAGCGCGACGTCTTCGAATTCCTCTACCGGTCCGGACCGCTGGCCTGGTCGCAGGGGCTGCGCACGGCCGCGGTCGGCACCACCCTGGGCGCCCTGGACCTGCACCGGAGCCCGGAACTCGGCCGCCGACAGCGGCAACTGGTCCGCAATATCGCGCTGTTCGACGAGCGCCTGCGCGGACACGACCTGCGGGGCACCGGATCACACATCAAGTTCGTCACCGTCGGCGACAACGACCGGGCGGTGCGGCTGTCCACCGAGCTGTACCGGCGCGGCTACTACTGCTCCGCGATGTTCTTCCCGATCGTGCCGCGCGACCAGGCCGGCGTGCGGATGATGCTGCGCGGGGACATGCCGACGGCGCTGACCGAGCGGTTCGCCGACGACCTCGCGGACATCCTGGCGGGACTGGGATGACCCGCGTGCACACCGACGTCGCGACCGCCGACGTGACCGCCGTGGCCGGGCTGATCCGCGAGGCGCTGCACAGCGGTGCGCTACGGCGGATGACCGTACCGCTGCGGCAGACCGTCGAGGACCCGCGCGGGGTGAAGTACCTTTCCATGCCCGCCGTTTCCACCGACCTCGGCCTCTACATCGCCAAGGTCGCCACCATCGCGCACGGGCCCGGATCGACCGTGACCTCCGTGGTCCCGGTCTTCGCCACCTCGACCGGTGCACTGCTCACGGTCCTGGACGGCGCACTCGTCACCAACCTCAAGTGCGCCGCGGTGACCGCCGTGGTCACCGACCGGTGCGCCGCTCCCGAGGCGGCCGTGCTCGGCATCGTCGGCGCCGGCGTCCAGGCGTGGCAGCAATACCTCGGCGTTCGTGCCGTACGCGACATCGCACTCGTACGGGTCCACTCCCGCACCCCCGCGCACGCCGAGGCGCTGTGCGCACGGATCCGGGCCGCCGGGACGGCCCAGGCCCTGGTGTGCGCGTCGGCGGCGGAGGCCACCGCGGGGGCCGACGTGGTGTCCACGGCGACCACCTCGGCGGACCCGCTGCCGATCGCCGCGGACCTCCCCGCGCATGTGCACGTCAACTGTATGGGCGCGCACACCACGATCTCACGCGAGGTGTCCCGCGAACTGCTCGCCTCCGCCACCCTCGTCGTCGAATCGATCGAGACCGCCGTCGCCGAAGCCGGCGTGATCCACCGTACGGCGCTGGACCTGGAGGCCCTGGAAACCGGCGACCACCCCGGCCTGGCCGGCCGCCCGACCGTGTTCAGCTCCACCGGCCACGCCGCACTCGACCTGATCACCTGCGCCCATCTGGCGCGCCCGTACCGCTGATCGCCGATCACCGATCGCCCGATCGTTTCGAAGGGAAGACCGCACGTGGGAAACGTCGGCAAGGAAGAACTCACCGGGGCGCACGACAACGACATCCCCGCCGCGTTCGTCGACTACATGACGGGCAACTGGCGCGAGCGGGAGACGACACTCGTCCCCGTGCCGCACGCGGAGCGTACGGCCGCCCGGCGCGCCGCGCTGTCGCACGCCTTCCCGGGCGAGACCCTGGTGGTGCCGACCGGACGCATCCAATGGCGCAGCTACGGCGCGCCCTACCCGTTCCGGGGCGGCAGCGACCTGATCTGGCTGACGGCGGATCAGGACCCGAACTCGGTACTGGTCCTGCACCCGATCGGCGGCGGCCACGACGCGGTGTTGTACGTCGACCCCCGGCACGGGCCGGCGTCGGGCGTCGGCTACCTGGACCGCATCCTCGGCGAGGTCTGGCAGGGACGTTGCCTGTCGCCGGAGGAGAAGTCCGCGGTACTGGGCGTGCAGGCGCGCCCGATCGGCGAACTCCCGGCGGTACTGGGCCGAATCACCGGTCCCGTAAGGGTCCTGCGCGGCTACGACACCGGCATCGATCGGGAGTTGTTGCCCGCGACGGCCGAGAACGCGGTCCGGGACGCGCTGTTGGCGAGCGTGCTGGCCGAACTGCGGCTGCCCAAGGACGACTGGGAGCTGGCACAGCTCCAGGAGGCCGTCGACATCACCGTGCGCGGCTTCGAGGACGCCGCCCGCGTGTTGCCGAGCGAACGCGTCGTCTCCGAGCGGCTGTTGGAGTGCGTCTTCGCCACTCGGGCGCGCCACGACGGCAACGGTGTGGGCTACGCCTCGATCGTCGCCGCCGGTGCGCACGCCACCACCCTGCACTGGGTCCGCAACGACGGCGTGGTGCGGCCGGACGGGCTGCTGCTGATGGACATGGGCGCCGAGGCGCGCAGTTGCTACACGGCCGACGTGACCCGGACCTGGCCGGTGTCGGGCGGGTTCAGCGCCGCCGAGCGGGACGTCTACGACATCGTGCACGCGGCGCGCGACGCCGGCCTGGCCGCGATCGCCCCCGGGGTCGCGTTCGAGGACATCGACCTGGCCTGCAAGCGGGTACAGATCGAGGGGCTGCGCGACCTGGGCCTGGTCAAGGTCGGCGTGGAGGAGGCGCTCGCCGACAAGCGGCAGCCGTACCGGCGGTGGACGCTGGCCGCGTTCGGCCACATGCTCGGCCTGGACGTGCACGACTGCGGCCACGCACGGCCCGAGCACTACGCCCAGGGCGTGCTGCGCGAGCGCCACGTGCTCACCATGGAACCGGGCATCTACCTGCAACCGCACGACGAACTGGTCCCGGAGGGGCTGCGCGGGATCGGCGTGCGGATCGAGGACGACGTGCGGGTGACGGCCGACGGCGCGCGGGTGATGTCGCACGCGCTGCCGGTCGCGGCGGCCGACGTCGAGGCGTGGCTGGCCGCGCAACGCGAGGCCGGCCCGCGCCTGCCCGGCGACGACGGCCACGCGGCGTGAGCGCCGACTCCGCCGCGGCCGGCGCCGAGGTCGGCGAGGTCGCCGATCGGGAGTTCGCCGTCGCGCTCGCACGGCTCGGTATCGCCATGCCGCCCGATCTGGCCCCGGGCGTCCTGGCCGGCTACCGCTCGCTGCGGGCGCAGATGGAGCTGCTGCGCGAAGGGGAAAGGGGGAGCGCCGATGTCTGAGCCCGAGACCGTGCCCGACACCGTCCCCTCCCGGCCCGGCGGGCTCGCCGCGCTCTCCGTCGCGGAGGCCGGCGCCCTGCTGCGGGCCGGGCGGCTCACCTCGGTGGATCTCGTCGAGCACGCGCTGAGCCGGATCGAGGCGCACGACGCGACGCTGCACGCCTTCGTCCTGGTCCAGCGCGAACAGGCACTGCGCCGCGCCCGGCAGGCCGACCTGGACCTGCGCGCGGGCCTCGACCGCGGCCCGCTGCACGGCATTCCGTACGCGCTCAAGGACATCTTCGCGGCCGAGGCGGTGCCGACCACCAACCAGTCGTGGCTGACCGTGTCCGACACGGCCGTCGAGGACAGCGCCGTCGAGGCCCGGCTGCGGGCCGGCGGCGCGATACTGCTGGGCAAGCTGACCACCTACGAATTCGCGCTCGGCGGACCGAGCCGGGACCTGCCCTTCCCGGCGGCGGTCAATCCGTGGAACCCGGAGCACATCCCCAGTGGTTCGTCCTCGGGCGCGGGGGTCGCGGTGGCCGCCGGGTTCCTGCGCGTCGCGTTCGGATCGGACACCGCCGGCTCGATTCGCGGGCCGGCGTTCCACTGCGGGGTGGTCGGCCTCAAGCCGACCTACGGCAGCGTCTCCGGCCACGGCGCCACCCCGCTGTCGTACACCATGGACCACTTCGGGCCGCTGGGCTGGACGGTCGCCGACACCGCCGCCGCGTTCCGGGCCGTGGCCGGCCCCGACCCCCGCGATCCACGCACGCGCGACGCCCCGGTGGGGGGAGGGCCGGATCGACTCGACGGGGACGTACGGGGGTTGCGGGTGGCCTACTCGACCGCCTGGTACGCGTCCGACCCGGCCACCCGCCCGGAGATCGTCGCGGGCATCGAACGTGCCCTGACCCACCTCGATCGGCTCGGCGCGATCGTCGAGGAGTGCGAACTCCCGCCCTACGAAACGCTGAACGCCTGCGGTCGGATCATCCTGGCGGCCGAGGGCTTCGCCGTACACGAGCACAACCTGCGCGGCTTCCCCTGGTCGTACGGGCGCTACACCTACCAGAAACTGATGCCCGGAGCCGGGATCGGCGCGAGCGACCTGCTGCGAGCCCTGGCGGTGCGCGGGCACCTCGTCGAGGAGTTCCGGCACCGGGTATTCGCCGAGCACGACGTGTTGATCACCGCCTGCGGCCAGGCCACCGCGTCCCGGTTCGACGACTTTCCCACCGACTGGCCGCCGCCGAGGCTGGCCAACGACATGCAGACGATCCCGTTCGCGGTCACCGGACATCCGGCCATGTCGCTGCCGATCGGGTTCGCCGGAAACGGCCTGCCGATCGGATTGCAACTCGTGGGACGCGAGTTCGGCGAGGCGGACCTGTTCCGGGCGGGCGCGGCGATCGAGGCCGGGTTCGGCCGCCGCGACGTCCGACCGCCGGCGTTCGGGACCGGCCCGGACACCACGCGCCGCCGACCCGACCCCGATGCGGAGCCCGCCGATGTTCGCCGCTGAGAACCGCCCCTTCCTGACCGAGTTGTCCGCCGCCCACAAACCCGACGAACTCGCCCTGGCCCGGGCCGCCTCCGACCGGCACCTGCGCGATCTCGGCTTCCTCTTCCCGACCCTGCCCACACACTTTCGGATGGATCGCGGCACACACGACGAACTGCACACCGCCACCGCCCGGTTGGTCTCGGCGCACGAAAAGGTGATGCGGCACGTATGCGCGACGTTGTCGCCCACCGAACTGGCCGAGACCTTCCACATCCCGACGGCGATGGCCGGACACATCGACTGCGCCCGGCTGGGCCCGGGCCTCGCACTGGCCCGCGCCGACATCATTCCCACCGAAACCGGCTACGCCTTTTGTGAGTTGAACACCTTCTCCGGTGTCGGCGCCGGCGAGTGCCACCACAGCGCGAAGTTGTACGCCGACCTGCTCGGCCGCCCCGTCGCGGGCGGGTCGCCGTTCTTGGACCTCGCCCTGCACTACGTGGACCGGTGCAACCGGCTCGGCCTGGAACGTGTGGTCGTGCTCGACTGCGTGCGGCACGCCCGCCGCGGCTACGGCAGGGACCAACCCCTGATGGACTATCTACGGCTGCTCGCACCCGACCTCGATGTCGCCTACCACGACGAGACCACCTATCCGACGCGGTGGCTGCGCCCGGAGCACGCCCGCAAGACCCTCGTGCACCGGCTGATCACCTTCGGCGACACCGACGACGAGGGCGCCTTCCTCCGGTCGGTCGCCGACAGCGGCGCCACCGTCACGTCCCTGTTCGAGGCCGAACTCGGCATGCATCGCCGGTGGTTCTCGCTGTTGTGCGATCCCGGCCTGGCCCACCTGCTGGACGCCGACGAACGCGAGACGGTGCGCCGCTACGTGCCCACCACCTTCGATCTCGCCCCGGACACCCTCGACGACGTGCTGGCCGCCCGCGCCGACTACGTCTTCAAGCACAGCTACAGCTACGGCGGCGACGGTGTGCTGATCGGCGCCGAACACTCCGAGCCCACGCTGCGCGCCCGGATCGTGGCCGACGGCGTCGGCACCTGGACCGCGCAGCGTATGGTGCGAGCGGCCACACTCGACCTGCCGACCGCCGACGGCACCACCGCCACACACCGGTTCGTGCTCGGCGTCTACGCCTACGGCGACCGTACGAACGGGGCGCTGGTGCGGGCCTCGGCCGCGTCCACGGTGGTCAACGCCTCCCGGGGGGCGGTGTCCTGGGCCTTCACCGACTGATCGGGGACGGCGGTGGGTCGTTCGGGGCCCGGCGCCCGTCCCGGTGCCCGAGTTCGGTGAGTTCGCGGTGTACCAGCGCCACCAACTGGACTCGCGAGCGCACCCCTAGCTTGCGGTAGATCCGGGTCAGCATCGCCTCGACGGTCTTGACGCTGACGTAGAGGGAGTTGGCGATGTCGCGGTTGCCGCGGCCGTCGGCGACCAGGTCGACGATCCGCTGCTCCGCCTCGGTCAGTCCGGCGAGCCCGGCCGGCGCGCCGGCGCGTTCCGGCGCCGCGGGCGCCCACAGCGGCGCACCCGCGGCGCGGAAGACCGCCTCGGCCGCGGCGTACGACTCCCGGGCCCGGGCCGGGCGGCGGCGCCGATGTTCGACGGCCGACCGGGCCAGCAGGACCCGGCCGCACTCCAGCGGATAGGCCAGGCGCTCGAAGCCGGCGAGCGCCGTGGTCAACAACTCCTCGGCGGGTGTGAACCGGCCCGCCGCCGCGTGGCACAGCGCCTCGGCCCGGTCCAGCGCGGCCAGTACGCCCTGCCGCGCCAACTCCTGGGCGTGATCGCGCACTTCCGCCACCGTCCGGGTCGCGGCATCGACGTCGCCGGCGGCGACCAGGGCCTCGGCGAGATCGGCGTGGTAGGGGATCGCGGCCGGGTCCCCGATGCACAACTCCCGGGTCAGGTCCCGGACCCGGAGCAGATCGGCCAGTGCGCCGGCGGTGTCGCGCCGGAACAGGCGGACGGCGCCGGACAGGTGCAGGCAGTGCGCGGCGAACACCGAATCCGTCTCCTCCTCCGAGGCGGCCAGTCCCAACTCGGCGTAGCCGAGTGCCTGTTCCAGGGTGCCGCCGGCGAGTTCGGCGGTCGCCGCCGCGAACCACGGCGGGCCGGGGGAGGCGCCCACGTCCCGCGCCAGCGCCACGAGCCGGGCGGCCTCCTCACGGGCGGTGCGGCCGTCGCCGGTGTGCGCGTGGAGTTGCACCGCGCTGCCGAGCAGTCGGACCAGGTCGGCGGGGCCGTTGCCGTCGCCGACCAGCGGGCGGAGTTGGGCGAGCAGGCGCTCGGCCTCGGCGGGGCGACCCTCCAGCAGCGCGAAGCAGAGGGCCACACGACGGGGGTCGTGGATGATGCGCGCCCCGGCGGTGGCCGGGTCGGCGCCGTGGTCGGCGGTGCCGGAGGCCGGGCCCGGGTCGCGCCCGCCGGTCGCCTCCGCCGCCGCCTCCGCGCCCGCCGCCAGGGCACGGCGCAGCGTGTCGACGTGCTCCGGGGTGCCCCGGCCCTGTTGGATGCGGGCCGCCATGGTCAGCGCCGCGGCGCGGCCCGCCGGGTCGCCGGCGCGTTCGGCCCACGTCACGGCGTGCTCCGCGTGGGTGAGGGCGTCGGCGGGGTATCCCCGGTCCAGGTGTGCGCTCCAGGCCAGCCGCAGATGGGCCGCCGAGACCAGCGCCGGTTCGGCGGCGGCGGTGGCGTCGGCCAGGGCCTGCGCGGCGACGTCGGCGAGCAGGGCGGCGCCTCGCCCGGCGGCGTCGAGGACGGCGAATCGGGCCCGGGCGCGTGCCGCCGGTCCGGACCGGGCACGGACCAGGCGGTCCAGTGCGGTTCGGGCCAGGTCGAAGCGCCCGGCCGCCTCGGCGTCGCGGGCGGCGGTCACGAGCAGGTCCGGGCGACTGCCGCCGGCCCGGTCGACCGCGAGGAGTGCGAACTCGGCGGCCCGAATGTGGTCGCCGCGCCCCCGCGCGGTCGCGGCGGCGTCGGCGAGGCCCGGCACGAGGTCCGGCGCGGTCTCGGTCGCGCCCAGCGCGCACGCCGCGTGCCAGGCCCGGTCGTCGGCCGTGAGCGAGGCCGCCGCCAACACCCGGTGCGCCCGGCGTACCGCCTCGCCGCCCGCCTCGGCGACGATCCCCTCCCGCACCACCGGCGCCGCGAAGACCACCGCCCCGGCCGTCACCCGGACCACCCCCGCGGCCTCCGCGGCGGCCAGTGCGGCCTCGGCCGACGATCCCGCAGCGCGCCGCACACCGGCCGGCGTGGGATCCGCCGCGAGCGCGGCCAACAGCAGTACCCGGCGCACCGGTTCGGCCAGATCGGCCAACCGGGCGCGCATCGCGTGGCGCGCGTACGGGGCCAGCGGCGTGGCGTCCAGGGCGCTGATCGCGATCCCGGCCCGAGCCAGCCCGGCGGCGATGTCCGAGACCAGGCGCGGACTGCCGCCGGTCGCCGTGTGGATCCGGGCGGCGGCGCGCAGCGGGATGCCGAACGAGCGCACCACCGCGACCGACTCCTGCGGCCCCAGCGGCGGGATGCCGATCTCGACCGCACCGCCACCCAGCACGTCGTGCGGCGACGGCCCGTCCGGGCGCAACGCGGCAAGGAGCGAGACACTGCCCCGGCTGCGCCGCGCCGCGAACCCGAACACGTCCAGACTGCCCGGCCCCCACCACTGCACGTCGTCGGCGGCGAGCAGCGGCCGGGCCCGACGCCCCCAGGCATGCAGGCAGGACAGCACGGTGACCCGGAAGGTGGTGGTGTCCGGCTCGGGCCCGCCCACCCGGCGCAGCACCCAGTCCATCGCCGACCGCTGGAGATCGGACAGTTCGCCGCGCACCTCGGCCGGACACGCGGAGAACAGGTCCATCAGCGGCGCGTAGGCGATCTGCGCGTCGGCGCGGGCCGAACTGAGCCGCACCACCGGATCCCCGGCCGCCTGCCACGCGGAGCAGACGTCGTCCAGGACCTGCGACTTGCCGAACCCGGTGGGCCCGACCACCGCCACCGCGCCGGCCCGCCGTAACTGTCCGCCTACCTGATCCACCAGCGGGCGGCGCGTGGTCATCGCAGCGACGCCATCCAGGACTCGACCTCGTCCGCGCCGCGGGGCAGCCCGGCGGACAGACAGAGCGCCCCGTCGGTCGTGATCAGGAAGTCGTCCTCGATCCGGACCCCGATGCCGCGCAGTTCCTCCGGGATGGTCAGATCGTCCGGTTGGAAGTACAGACCGGGCTCGACGGTGAGCACGTGGCCGGCCTCCAGGGTGCCGCCCAGGTAGTTCTGCCGGCGGGCCGCGGCGCAGTCGTGGCAGTCCAGGCCGAGCATGTGGCCGGAGCCGCAGATGGTGAAGCGGCGGTACAACCCCGAGCCGGGCGCGAGTGCGGCCTCCGCGCCGCCGGGCAGCAGGCCCCAGTCGTCCAGCCCTTCGGCGACCACGCGCATCGCGGCGTCGTGGAAGTCGCCGAACGGCGCACCCGGGCGCAGCGCCGCGATGCCGGCCGACTGGGCGGCGAACACCAGGTCGTAGACCCGGCGTTGCACGTCGTTGAAGCGTCCGTTGACCGGCAGGGTGCGGGTGACGTCGCCGGTGTAGAAGGAGTCGGCCTCGATCCCGGCGTCCAGGAGCAGCAGTTCGCCGTCGCACACCGGGCCGTCGTTGTGCATCCAGTGCAGGACGCAGGCATGCGCGCCGGCCGCCGCGATGGTCTCGAAGCCCAGGCCGTAACCCTCCAGGCGGGCCCGCCGGTTGAACGTGCCCTCGACCCAGCGCTCGCCCCGGGCCAGGGTCGTGGCGTGCCGCAACTCGCCGGCCACGTCGTGGAATCCGGCGACCGTGTAGTCCACGGCCGCGCGCATCTGCTCGATCTCCCACTCGTCCTTGACCAGTCGCGACTCGGACAGCCAGGTGAGCAGTTCGGCCTCCGCCTCGGCCGGCCGCACCGCCGGGATCAGCGCGTCGACGAGCGTGTCCTCGCCGCGTATCACCCGGGTCGGCACATTGCCGCCGAGGGCACGTTCCAGGTTCTCGCGCGGGGCGGCCTCGATCCCGAGCGCGTCCGAGGTCTCCGACAGCGTGCGCCGGCGGCCCACCCAGAACTCGCCGTGGTGCCGGTCGCTGTACAGCTCCGCGCCGTTGGGTCCGCCGCGCGGGGAGCGCTGCCGGGTGAACAGCACGACCGAGTGCCCGGTCCCGGTGGGTTCGAAGACCAGCACGCTGTCGGGAACGGCCTGGGTGCCCTGCTCGGCGGTGAGGTGTACGAACGCCGAATGCGGACGGAACGTGTAGTCGAAGTCGTTGCTGCGGGTCTTCAGCCCGCCCGACGGGACCACGATCCGCTCGCCGGGAAAACGCTCGGACAACGCCGCGCGGCGCTTGGCCGCGTACGCGGCCCCGGGTAGGGGAGGCAACTTCCGGCCGGTGTCCGCCCACCCCTGCCGGAAGGACTCGGCCAGCGCGGCCGACACCTCACGGTCGTGACTCTCGATCCCGTCGGTCTCCTGCTGCCGCTCCACCGTGTGCCCCGAATCGTCGTCGCCTGGTTTCGAAGGACGGTACCATTTCACATGTGACACTTCTATGGTCTTGACGGCTTTGCCGAGTGGCCGACATGGCGGTCGGTCGGGGTGGTGCGTCGAGCGGTGGAGCGGTTGCCCGGGTGGGCGGGCGGCGGCGCGCCCGGGTCGTCGGTCGCGCGGGTGCGCGGGCGCGCGCGTACGTCTTCGACCCACGCGGTCCGGTCCGGTGCGGTCGGATCCCACCGGAGACCTGTCGTGGGGGTGTGGGAGCATCGTGCCGGCCAACGCGACGACGGGGAATCGAGAACATGCTCATCTGGGGTTTCAAGACCATATTCAGAACACTCTCGGGGGGCGTCTTCCACTGCCCGCAGTGCGGAGGTGATCGGCAGTATCACCTCAAGCAGGCCCGCCGCTGGTTCACCCTGTTCTTCATCCCGATCTTCCCGTTCAAGCAGCAGGGCACCCACGTCGAGTGCGCGACGTGTGGCGGCACCTTCCACGACACCGTGCTGCAGGGCGCGACCAGCGCCCAGATCTCCGCGCAACTCGCGCAGGGCATGCGGGCATTGGCGGTGGCCGTGCTGCGGGTGACGGGCATGCCGTCCACCGCGGCCCGCACCGTGGCCGCGGGTGCCGCGGCCGAGGCGGGCGTACCCGGGTACACGGTCGCCCAGCTGGACGCGGACCTGGCCGGCGCGCCGGTCGACCTGGCGCCGATCCTGGTTCCGCTCGGCGACCAACTCCAGCCGCAGGGCCGGGAATGGCTGCTCTCCCGGGCGGCCCTGATCGCCGCGGCCGACGGCGGCATCGGCTCCGCCGAGCGGGCCCTGCTCGACCAGGTCGGCGGGCTGCTCCAGATGACCCCGGCCCACGTCACCGGCGTCGTCGAGACCGCGCAGCGCAACGTGCCGCGCGGCTGACCGCACTCTCGCCCGACCGCCGAGATCCCGCCTGCCCCGACGAACGGGCGGGCGGGATCTCGGCGTTCAACGGGACCGCGGCGGTGGGGTACGCCCGCCGGCCGGATCCGGTGCGCCCCGATCGGCCAGGACCCGGCGGGCCTGGCGGCCCAGGGCGAGCAGGCGCCCGTCCGCCGTCCATACCGCGCTGTCGTCCAGGGCCCAGCCGTTGCCGGCGTGCTCGGTACGCATCCGGACCAGCGCCCAGCCGGACACCGGGCCGTCGTCCAGTGCGTCGCCGAAGTGCACCGTCAGCTCGGCCGACGGCGCCGCCCTGGGCCGGGTCCACCGGGCGAACAGCGCGGGCGGCAGGGCGTCCGCCAGGATCACCACGGCCGCCGCGTCCAGTGCGCGCCGGTCGGCGAACCGGATCCACGCGAGCAACTCCGGGTCGGCGGCGCCGGAGAGCGGGAGGTTCGGCCCGGCCGGGCGGATCTCCAGGTGCCCCGCGAACGCGACCAAACCCGCCGGCAGGGCGAACGGGTCGCAGTGGTCCGGCGGCGGCACGGTGGGCGCGGGGGAGCCGGCCTCGTTCGGCCCGGGACGCCGGGCGCCGAAGACGGCCGAGCCGAACAGCACCGGGGCACCCTCCTGCGCGGCGCGGAACGAGGCGACCGAACTGCCCCGGCCGGCATGCTCCACCGTGCCGGTCAGCCGGAACGGGCGCTCGTCCACCGGCCTGAGGAAGTGCGCGTTGATCGTCCGCGCGGATCGATCCACGCCCGACCGCGCGACCACGTCGTCCCGCATCGCCTCCAGCGCGAGTGCCGCCAGGCTCCCGCCGTGCGCGCCCTCCCACGACCACCACGACCGGTCCACGGTGAACTCGCGCACCGACGAGGGGGTCGCCTGGGCCACCGCCGTCCCCGCCTGCTCCATACCGGCACCTCCCGACAACTGGGTTGGAAATCCCAACTCACTATATCCATGGGCGCGCCACCGGGTCGGTTCGGGGGTCGTACGCGGTTCGCCGGCGCGGGGCTGCACGAACTGCGTCCCCGCGCGGTCGAGTTGCCTCGATCCGGCCGCTGGAGCGTGTCGCCGACCCGGTCCGACGGCCCGATTTCGCCCTCCGGGCCGGGGAATTGGGGTCGCGGCGGGCAAAGTGACGGGTTGTTCGCCGTCGGCGGAGGGTTCGGGGCGTCCGGGTGGGTATCGAAGGAGCAGGTGGCGCGCGTCGCGTACACCGCGGCCTCTGCGCCGGACCGGGAACGACCAGGAGGACGCGGCCATGACACGGATCAGGATCGTCAAACGCCCCGTTTCCCCGCGGCCGCAGCCGCCGGCGGATCTGCGCACACCATCCGGGCGTCCGATGCCCTATTGATCCCCATGCCGTCTCGGCGAGGGCCACCGGGTGTGGTGATCACGACCGTTGCGATCATCACACCGCCCTGGCGGGCGCCCGCGGGGTGGCGTCCACACGTCCGCGACCTGCGTGACCGTCGCGGTCGCCGATACCGCTCACCCTGACGTACCCCCGAGCCCCGACGCCACGAGAGCGTCGGTGCGATCGCCGAGGCCAAGGGCGCGAGGGTGGTACGGATCGCCGTCGCCTGGAAGCTCTCGCGCGGTGAGGACGTCATTGCGCCGGTCGGCGCACCGTCGGGACCGGTCGGCCGAGGCCCTGGGCACGCTCGACGTCGCGAACCGGGCCGGCGCCGAGATCAACCGCCACGTCGACGGCCGGGGCCTGGCGCGTCACCCGTTCATGCCGCCGACCGTCCCCTTTTGCGCGAATCGGACAGTGGGTGGTTCGGCTGTGTGGGGTTTGACCTGCTCTATGCCGGGGGGCGAGCGGAGGGCGGGATTCCTCTCTAGTCTGGGGCGATGAGGAATCGTCCCCCAAATGGCCCATGATGGTGGTCACGTGCGGAGTTTGGTGGGGTGTGTGCCGGTCGTCCGCGGCACGCGTGGCATGCTGTGCCGTCAAAGTTCTGCCGGATGGGGGAACGGCGGCCGTCCCGGGGGGAAATCGATGAAACTGGCCTTCCTGGTCGAGGAGCACTACCGCCATGACGGCATGCCGCTCGACGTGATCCGACAGCTCGACGCGTGGGGACACCACGTCGACATCGTGCGTCCCGGCAGCTCGCTGATCGGCCTGTCCGACGTGATCCGGGCCGGCTCGCACGACGCGTGGGTGCTCAAGACCGTCTCCGGCGGCCCGGGGCTGGGTCTGCTGGAGGCCGCGGCGGCGCTCGGGCTCACCACGATCAACGACGCGCGTTCGATCCGGTCGGTCCGGGACAAGGCGGTGGCCGCGGTGATCGCGCGCGCGCACGGGCTGCCCATGCCGGACACCTGGTTCGCCGCGATCCCGGACCTGCTCGGCGCGATCCCCGCCGACCGCTACCCGCTCGTGGTCAAGCCCGCCGACGGCAGCTCGGGCCGGGCCGTGCACCTGGTGTCCGGCCCCGAGGACCTGGCCGGCCTGGCCGCCGAACTGGTCGACGAAGGACCGTTGTTGGCCCAGGAATACGTACCCAATTCCGGGCAGGACCTGAAGGTGTACTCCGTCGCCGGCGAGCTGCACGCGACCGTGCGCCGCTCGCCGCTGCATCCGCAGCAGCCGGTCCGGGAGAGCCGGGTGCCGCTGCCGCCCGGAACGGCCGCGCTGATGCAGCGAATCGGCGCCACCTTCGGCCTCGACCTGTTCGGGGTCGACATCATCGAGGGGCCGGACGGCCCGATGGTCGTGGACGTCAACGACTTCCCCAGCTTCCGGTGCGTGCCCGACGGCGTCGCCCGAGTCGCCCGCGCGGTTCTCGACCTCGCGGCCGGAGGCACCGGCGTCGGCGCCGGGGCGGCCCACGCCACCGGCTCGGTCACCGCCGTGCGTCCGCCGCTGCGCGCCAGGTCCGTGGTCACCCCCGCCCGTGCCGCCGCGAGCCCGATCGTGGACGCCGCGCCGGCCGCGTACGTCGGCTGACGGGGCGCGTGCACACGTGCGGATCTGCCTCGTCACCGACCGCCCCGACCACCCGCTTCTCGCGGACACGCGCGTCCTGTTGACGCCGCGTCACGAGGTCGTCGCGGTCGACCCCGACACCGTCACCGCCGATCACCCGATCACCGCCGACGTCTACCTGCTCAAGGCCCGTACCGCCCGGGCGCTCGCGTTCGCCGAACGAGCCGAGCGGCACGGTGCGCGGGTGCTCAACTCGGCGGCGGCCACCCGCGCCTGCCAGGACCGGGTCCGGATGGCCGAACTCGCCTGGGCCGCCGAACTGCCGTTCCCGGACACCACCGCCTTCGCCTCGCCCGCCGAACTGCTCGATGCCGGACCGGCGTTCCCGTTGATGGTGAAGAGCCGACACAGCCGCAGGGACGACCTGGTGGCCCGGGTCGACGATGAGCCGGCGCTGCGGGCGCTGGCCCGGGAGTGGCCCGACGAGCCCATCGTGGCCCAGGTGTTCGTCGACAACGGCGGCTGGGATCACAAGTTGTGGGTGGTCGACGGGCACGTCTTCGCGGGCCTGCGCCGCACCGCGCTCGACGGCCCCGCCGAGACCAAGCCGATCGCCCCGCCGGACCTGCCGACCGGCTGGGCCGCGCTCGCCCGCCGGGTGGGCGGGGCGTTCGGTCTCGACGTCTACGGCGTGGACATCCTGGAGGTCGACGGCGTCCCGTCGATCATCGACGTGAACGCCTTCCCCGGCATGCGCGACATGCGCGGCGCGCCCGAGGCCCTGGCGGAATTGGCCACCCGATCCGGAATGCCGCCGCGTACCCGAATGTCGGCCGAGGCGGAGTTGTCCGCCTCCCGTCCGACCCGTGCAATGCGCGTGGAACGGGCGAAACCCGTCCGCTGATCCCCGGCCACTGCACACGTGTCGAAGACGGTGCGCGTCGACTGCGTCAATCGACTGCGAAGATCGCGGGCGTGCCGATAGGTTACGGATCCGTCGCCGATTCGGCGGATTCCGCCCCAACCTTTTGCGGGAAAGGCTGCACCATGCCGTTTTTTGACTTCTTTGCGACCTTCATGATGGGCGCCGGCGACTACCTGGAGCCGTCCACCCTGCTCCTGCTCCTCGCCTGAACCCACCGCCCCCCGCCAACCCCCTCAGGCCTCACCGTCGGTGCGCTCGATGCGGCGCAGGGCGGCCCTGGCCTCGTCCGCCTCGGCCGAGGCGGACGAGCCGGCCGTCCCCAGGCGCTCGTAGCCCGCCAGCGCGGACGACCAGTGCGCACGGGCGGCGGCCGCGCCGTCGATCGCCTCGGTCGTGCGAGCCAGCCCGGCCAGCGCCCGCGCCTCCTCCAGCGCCGTGCCCATCCCGCGGGCCAGGTCCGCACTCGTGCGGTACTCCGCCCGCGCCTCGACCACATCGCCCAGGTCGGAGTACGCCTGCGCGAAGCCCGCGGCGGCCCGCTGTCGGTGCAACCGGTCGCCGATCCGCTCGGCGATCTCGCGCCCCCGGGCGAAGTGCGCGAGCGCCTCGCCGGGGTCGCGCATCGCCAGATGCGCGAGACCGACGTTGATCCGGGTGTCCGCCTCGGAGCGCAGATCGCTGATCTGCCCGTAGACGTGCAGCGCCTGCGCGTAACGACGCAACGCGACGAGCGGATTCCCGCGTGCCAGTTCCACCTGACCGAGATTGTTCATGAGGATCGCGTATTCGGCCCGCGCATTGCTTTGACGAGCCGCCTCCAGTGATTCCAGGTAATACCGCTCCGCATTGTCCAGATCATCCCGCAGCAGAAAGATCTCGCCGACGTTGTTGAGCACCTTCACCAATTCGCGCCGCTCGCCCAACCGCTCATAGATGTCCCGCGCCGCGAGCAGCAGACCCGTCGCCCGATCGTATTTCCGCAAATGGCCGTTCAGCACACCGAGATGCAGCAGAATTCCGGCCCGGCCATGCGGACCGTCGATCTCCCGATGTATCTCCAGGGCCCGATCGAGGTGATCCTCGGCGTCCTGGAAACGGCCCGCCCGCAGGTGTGTGGCGCCGATCTCGGCCAACGCCTCGGCCCGGCCGCGCCGATCCTTCGCGCCCTCGGCGAGCGTGAGCGCCTCGCTCGCGTCCAGGAACGCGGCCTCGTGGTCGCCCAACCGCCACTGGATCGACGCCCGTTCGATCAACAGGTGCGTCGCGGCCCGCGCCCGGCCCGGGCCGCACGCGCGCCACTGGTCGAGGGCTGCGGAGTACAGATCGCGCGCGAGCCCCCACGAACCCCACTTCAGCAGCGACCGAGCCAACACCTCGGCGAGGTGACGTGCGTGGTCGGACGCCACGCCCGTGACCGGCCGTGCCGCCGCGATCAGGTTGAACCGCTCCCGATCCAACCACTCCTCGGCCTCCTCGGGCGTCTCGAACGGGATTTCCGTGCGCCGCGCGGGTGCCGGAACCAGGCCCGATCGGCGCCCGTGCGGATAGGCCAGCCGGTCCGCGCGATCGGCGAGATCCAGATACAGATCGAGGACCCGTGTGACCGCCTCCACCCGCTCGGGCGCGGACTCCTCGCGGTACGCCGTGTGCAGCGCGAAGTCGTGCACGAGGTCGTGGAAGCGATATCGATCGTGCGCCGGTTCCTCCAGGAGATGCGATTCCACCAACTCGTCTATGCCGTAACCGACTTGATCGGCCCCGAGGCCACATATCGCCACCGCCGCGGCCCGGCCGACATCCGGTCCCGGATGCAGCGCGAGACGCCGGAAGACGAGCCGCGCGACCGAACCCAGTTCCGTATAGGACAGGTTGAACGCCATCGAGATGCCCGGCGGCGCGTCGATCACATCCAATGTGCGCGGTGCCTCGGCCAGTCGGGTCGCCAGATCGTGCACCCGCCCCGCGCGATGACGAAAACGATTCGCGGTGAGCTGGACGGCCAGCGGGTGATTCCCGCACCGTTTCACGATCTCGGCGACCGGCGCGTGATCCGCCTCGGCCAACTCCCGGGACTCCTCGGCGATCCGGGTGAACAGGGCCGCCGCGTCCGCCGCGTTCGGCACCCGCAGGGACAACGAGCGCGCGCCTTCGAGATCGGTGAGCCGGCGCCGACTGGTCACCAGGACCCGGCAGCGCGGACTGCCCGGCAACAACAGCCGCACCTGCGCGGCGTCGCGGACGTCGTCGAGCACGATCAACGCCCGCCGATCGGCCATGGTCCGCCGCCACTGCGCCGCCCGCAGATCGGGCGTGGCCGCCAGCTGCGCGCTCGGCACACCCATCTCGCTCAGCAACGAGCCCAGTGCCTCGGCCGGTTCGATCGGCGACTCGTGCGCGTCGTGTGCGTGCAGGTGCAGATACAGGCGCCCGTCCGGATAGTTCGCCCGCATCAGGTGCGAGGCATGGATCGCCAGACAGGTCTTGCCCACCCCGGCGAGGCCGGAGATCACCGTGACCGGCAACGCCGTCCCGACCTCGTCCTCGCGCAACAACTGGGCCAACTCGGCGCGGCGACCGATGAAGTGCCGGGTGTCCCGCAGCAGCGTGTCGGGCGCGCTCGGCGCCGGCCGCTCGGGCAGGGCCTCGCGCGTCACGGACCCACCGGACACCCCGGCGGGGATGGCCAGCGCCGGATCCCGGCGCAACAACCGGGTATGCAGCCGCTCCAGATCCGGCCCCGGATCGGCGCCCAACTCGTTGCTCAGTCGGGCCCGGGTGCGGCGATAGGTCTCCAAAGCCTCGCCGTAGCGCCCGCACCGGTACAGCGCGAGCATCAAATCGGCCACCACCGGCTCGGCGACCGGATGTTGCGCGGCCAAGTCGCGTAACTCGACGACGACTTCGGCATGACGGCCGAGTGCGAGCTCCAGGTGAACACGTCGCTCACGGATCTGTCGGCGCTGCTCCTCGAGGCCGCACCGGATCGATTCGATCCACAACCCGGGCAGCCCGGCGAACGGCTGACCGCGCCATAGGCGTTCGGCCTCGCGCAACACCTCCGCGGCCGACGCCGGATCCTCGGTGTCGTTGGCCCGTTCGCGCAGCAGCCGAAAGCGGCGGAAGTCGACCTCCTCGGGATCCACCTGGAGCCGATACGTCCGGGAATCCGAGGACAGACGGCTCGCGTGGCCGGTGGCGCGCAGACGCCGCCGCAGCCGGGACACATACGTGCGCAGCGTGTCCAAGGACGTGGGCGGCGGCTCGTCGTCCCACACCCGGGCGATCATCGCGTCGGTGGAGACCGCGGCGCCTTCCGCGCCCAACAGCACGGCCAGCACGCATCGTTCCTTGATCGATCCCAGGGGCTGTCGGGCGTCGTCCACCCACAGTTCCATCGGGCCCAGTGCCCGGATCGATAGCACCGCGTTATCCCCCCGCCCCAGTCCCTCCTGGCCAACGCGCCCGGTGCCGAGGTGTCGTGTGACAACTGTGGCACGTCCTGCCACAGGGCCACCAGAAGACGACGGCCCCGATCCGTCCGGAAATCGCCCATCCGCAAGAGGGCGTTCCGGTTGCGCACGGGTGATGCCACGTGACTGCCGGCAACCTGCAAGGAATTCACCCCACCGGTCGGGGATGTCCCGGTTGTCGGCGGCAACGGCCGTTTCGACCCCACAGATCCGCTCGGCCACGGGGGAACGGGGCCCGTCCGGTGGTGACGATGCTCATGGAGGCGCGAATGACGATCCTGTCCGGCAGCGAGCCCAGACCCGTACCGGTCCGACCGGACGCGGCACGGTGGACGACCCGATCGGCGGAGCGGGGGGTTCTGGTCGTGGTGCACAACGTCACGTCGGGACAACGCCTGATCGACGCGGTCGGTCTGCTCGAAGGAGACCTGCGGGTCCAGGTCTTCTTCACGATGGCACCGACGATCTTCACCTCGGGAGTCGCCGAGTTCCTGGACCGGCTCGGCGCCACCACGGTGCCGTGGCACCGGGCCGTGGACATGCGTTTCGACCTCGCGTTGGCGGCGGGGCACGAGGGACTGGCCGAACTCGACGCGCCCGTGATCGTGATGGCGCACGGCGCGGGGCACAACAAGCTGGTCCCCGCGCCGCGCGGCGGACGGATGGTGGCCGCCCGGGGGACGTACGGGCTGGCCCCGCAGGATCTGATCCGGGACGGCCGGTTGGTGCCGGCCACCATCCTGCTCGCGCACGCCGAGGAATTGGCCCGGCTCGGCACGACCTGCCCCGAGGCGGTGCGCGCCGCCGTGGTGGCGGGAGATCCCAACTACGACTGCCTGCTGGCCAGTCGGGCGCACCGGGCGCGCTATCGCGACGCGCTGCGGATCGCGCCCGGCCAGCGGCACATCGTGGTCACCTCCACATGGGGCGGCAACTCGCTGCTCGGCCGCACCCCCGAACTGCTGCACCGGATGACCACCGAACTGCCCCGGGACGGCTACCGGGTGACCGCGCTGATGCACCCGAACGTATGGAGCGGCCACGGCGCCTGGCAGGTGCGGTCCTGGCTGGCCGAGGCGTTGCGGGACGGCCTGGTGCTGATCCCGCCGGAGGACGACTGGCGGGGCGTGCTGGTCTCCGCGGACTGCGTGGTCGGCGATCACGGTTCACTGAGCCTGTACGCCACCGCCACCGACGCACCGGTGGCACTGGCGACCTACCCCCGGGCGGACATCGATCCGGCCTCCCCGCTGGGCGACCTGGCGCGCTTCGCGCCGCGGATCCGGCACCGGCGCTCGATGCTCGCCCAGTTGTCCCGCATCCCGGCGGACCACCGGCGGGCGGACTACGCCCGGGTGGCCGCGCGGATCACCTCCCAGCCCGGGGCCTTCGCGGGAAACATGCGCCACCTGATCTACCGTCACCTCAAGCTCAAGGCCCCGGCCGCGCGCCCGAGGGTGCGGATCGCCGACCTGCCGGGGACACCGCGATGACGGGGTGCGTGCCGGGCGGGGGCCCGGATCCGTCCCCGGTCCGGCCGGCCGGGGCCGGGGCGGTCGCGGTGACCGTGGTGGTGCGAGGCGGTGACGGCCGGACCGTGGTCGACGAGCACGTGCGGGTCGAACTGCCGTCGCCCCGCGCGGGGGTGGCCGATGTGTTGGTGGTCGCCGAGGGTGGGCGGCGGTCGTGGGCGGGACTGGGGGAGCGGGACCGGGAGCTGGCGGCGGCGCATCCCGGGGCCCTGGTCACGCTGATCGTCCGCGGGCCGAACCTGGCCCTGGTTCGGATCGGTGCGGCGTCGCCGGGGCGGGTACGGCGCGGCGAGGCCGATCCGCCCTGGCCGCGCTACGCGTCGATCCTGCACGCGTTGACCGTCCTCGGCGCGGCGGGTCCGGGCTGAGCCGGACCGTCACCCCGGCGGATCGAGGCCGCGCAACCGCGCGCGTACCGTCTCGGCCGCCGGGGCCCGCACCGCGTCCAGCAGGCCCAACGCCTCGCCGTACCGGTCCCGGGCCTCGGCGGCTCGCCCCTGTCGCTCGGCGGATTCGCCCAGCGCGGTGAGCACGTGCGCCACCTCCACGCTCGCGTTGTGTCCGCGCAACACCCCGAGCGCGGCGAGCAGATGCGGATCCGCCCGATCGGGTCGGCCGTCGGCCACCAGCCCGCGGCCGATCAGGGCCCGCGCCCGCGCGGCGTTGTACCCGTCGCCGACCCGCTCAAGGCCGGCGTGTGCCGCCTCGGCGTGGGCGATCGCGTCGGCGGCCCGGCCCGCGCGCAGCGCCACATCCCCCCGATTGAAGCGGGCCAACGCGGCGGGACGCGGGTCGCCGAGGGCCAGACACCGGACCTCGGCCTCGCGAAACGCCTCGTCGGCCTCGTCCGGTCGATCCAGGCCCAGCAGCGCCAGACCGGTGTAGTTGCGCGCCCTGGCCGCCCCCACCGCGTCGCCGGACCCGGCGCACACCTCGGTCGCGGCGGCGAACATCTCCAACGCCCGGAGATGTCCGCCGCAGTCCAGTTCGCACAACCCGCCCGAGGTCAACATCCGCGATTCCGCCGCCGGATCGGCACAGGCGCGGGCCGCCTCCAGACCCAACTCGTGCGCCGCGCGGGCATCCTCGAAGTACTTGCCGCGCAGGAACAGCGGCCACAGCGCGTCGGTCAACTGCCAGACCACGCTGTGCAGTTCGGCGGTCGCGGCGGTGCGGACCGCGGCGATCAGGGTGACCCGCTGTCGCTCCAACCAGGCCAACGCCTCCGGGCCGTCGGCGAAGTCGACCCGAGGCACCTTCGTGCTCGCGTAGTCCCGGGCCAGTGACCGGTGTTGGGGTTCGAGCAGTTCCTCCGCCCGGGTGGCCGTGGCCAGGTAGTGGTCCAGGATCGCGCGCAGTGCCTCTGTGCGTTCGGAGCCCGAGCGTTCGGACATCTTGTCCACCGCGTGTAGTCGGATCAGGTCGTGGAATCGGTAACGCTCGTCGGCGGTCTCGGTGAGCAGATTACGATCGAGCAGGTCCTCCAGCACGGCCGGCGGCCCGTTCACCTCCCGGGTCCCCAGTACCGCCGTCGCCACCACCGGCCCGAAGTCCGGGCCCGGATGCACACCGAGTCCGCGATACAGCCGCGCCGCCGCGTCCGGCAACTCGCGGTACGAGACGTCCAACGCGGCGCGCACGGTGTGGTCGCCGTCCAGGGCCAACGCGTCCAGGCGCCCGCGCTCGTCGGCCAGGGCGCGCACCATCGTGGTGATCGGCCGGGTCGGCCGCGACGCCAGCCGGGCGGCGGCCACCCGGACCGCGAGCGGGAGTCGGGCACACAGCTCGACCAACTCGGCGGCCTCGGCCGGTTGCTCCCGGACCCGGTCGTCGTTCATCGTCTCGGCCAGGAGCTGCACCGCGGCGGCGTGGTCGAGCGGTTCCAGCGGTACCGGCACACCGCCGTTCACCAGCAGCCCCGACAACCGGCCGCGACTGGTGACCACGGTGAGGTTGGCGCCGGCCGGCAGCAGCGGGCGGACCTGGGCGGCGGTCGTCGCGTCGTCGAGCAACACCGCCAGTCGGCGGCCCTCCGTCAACGAGCGGTACAGCCCGAGTTGTTCGGCCGGGTCACGTGGCACCCGATCCGCCGGGACCCCGAGCCCGCGCAGGAAGCCGCCGACGATCTCGCTCGGCAGGGCCGGGCGTTCGCCCCCGTGGCCGCGCAGATCGGCGTACAGCCGGCCGTCGGGAAACGCGGCGTGCGGTCGACGCAGCCAGGTCAGCGCGAGCGTGGTCTTGCCGACCCCGGGCTGCCCGCCTAGCAACACCAGCCGCGTCCCGGCCGCGCACAGCCGATCCAGCGCGTCCAGTTCGCGCACCCGATCGACCATCGGCGGGGCCGGCGGCAGTTGCCACGGCACCACGGCGGCGTCGGCGGGGCCAGCGGGGCCGATGGACACGTGGATGCCCCCGTGTACCGTGCCCGCCTGCACGCTGGGTCCGTGTACCGTCCCGCCCAGTTCGTTGTGGCTGCCCACCGCCCCCGGCGACGGGCCGTTCGCGTGCCGATCGTCGACGCCCGACACGGACCCCCCGTTCGTAGCGGCCGAAACCGCCCGTACGCATGGCCGAATCCGGCCCCGGCGGACGGGCGGGCACAGTGGATGTTTGTCGCCGGACGAGATCGCGAAACATTTCGCACGGGTTCGCGGGGCTTCGTTCCCGGTATCCGGGAATCGACATCCGCCCTCGCGTGGCCTCAACCGCGCTTCGGCAGCAGCCGTTCCAGATCGGTCAGGACACGGTCGGCGGCCGTGTATCCGGTGCCGACCATCCAGTATTCGTCGTCCACCTCGTGCGCCCGACCGGCCTTGACCGCGCTCAGCGTCCTCCACAGCGGGCCGCCGGTGACCTTGTCGTGGTCGGTCTTGTCCTTCGGACCGTACGTGGCCACGAAGATCACGTCCCCGTCCGCCTGTTCGATGCGCTCGGCGCTCACCTCGACCATGAAGGTGTCGACGTTCTGCGCGGTCGGGCGGCCCAGGCCGATCTCGCTCAGGACCGTGCCGACGAACGTGGCCTTCCCGTACAGCCGGTTCTGGCCCGCGACGAAGCGCAACACGCTCACCTTCACCGCGCCCGGGTCGCCCTGCGCGCTGCCCAACGCCTTGGCCCGCGCGGTGAAAGCGGCCACCACCCGGTCGCCCTCGGCCTTCTTGTTCAACGCGTCGGCGTCGAGCAGGAAGTTCTGCCGCCACTGGGTGCCGGCCTGCTCGGAGAAGACCACCGGGGCGATCCGGCTCAGCGCGTCGTAACGATCGGCGTCGCGGACCAGGCTGCCCAGGATCAGATCCGGCTTCAGCGACTCGATCACCTCCAGGTTGGGCGCCCCGATCGCGCCGACCTCCTTGATCCCCGCCGTCTTGTCGCCGTGATACCTCGGGAACCCGGCGCCGGGACTGCCCACCACCGAACCCACGGGTTTGACGCCCAGGGTGAGTGCGGTGTCCAACTCGCCCATGTCGAGGGTGACCACACGCTTCGGCGCGACGGGGACCTTGACCACGCCCTTGGCGGTGCGCACCTCGCGGGTGTCGGCCGAGCCGGACTCGGTGCCCTTGCCGCCGTCGGCGCCCTCGGCGGAGCACCCGGTCAGGACGAGCGCGGCGACCACGCCCAGGGCGGCGGCGACGCGGGACAGGGAGGCGGATCTCATCGGAACTCCTCGAAGAACGGAGGCGGGCGGCGACCGTGATCGCGCACGACCGGCGGGCCGAACGGGAAGCGCGTTCGCTACCCGATCTTTCGGGGTTGCCCCGGAACCACCATCGGCGCACCCGTCACCGGGCAGGGGATGACCACACAGTCGAGCCCGAAGACCTCGCCGACCAGATCGGCGGTGACGATCTCGCCCGGCGCACCCTGCGCCACGATCGTGCCGGAGCGCATCGCGATCAGGTGATCCGCGTAGCGGCACGCCTGGTTGAGGTCGTGCAGCACGGCGACCACCGTGCGCTCGCGCGTGACGTTGAGCTCGCGGACCAGGTCGAGCACCTCCACCTGGTGGGCGATGTCGAGGAACGTGGTCGGCTCGTCCAGCAGCAGGATCCCGGTGCCCTGGGCGAGCGCCATCGCGATCCACACCCGCTGGCGCTGCCCGCCGGAGAGTTCGTCCACGTAGCGGTCGGCGAGTTCGACCACGTCGGTGCGCCGCATCGCGTCGGCCACCACGTCCTCGTCCTCGTCCGACCACTGCTGCCACCAGCGCTGGTACGGCTGCCGGCCGCGCGCGACCAGGTCGGCGACGGTGATGCCCTCCGGCGGCACCGGGCTCTGCGGCAACACGCCGATCCGCCGGGCGATTTCCCGGGTGGGCAGGTCGCGAAGCGCCGCGCCGTCGAGTAGCACGCTGCCGCCGACCGGCTTGAGCAGCCGGCCGAGCGAGCGCAACAGGGTGGATTTGCCACAGGCGTTCGGGCCGACCACCACGGTGACCCTGCCCACGGGCACGTCCAGGTCCAGGTCGCGGACCACGATCCGGTCCTCGTAGCCCAGGGTGAGCTCCCGCGCGGCGAGCTGATGGGTGGTCACGAGGCGCCTCCGGAACGGGATCGGGTCAACATCCACAGCAGGTACGGGCCGCCGACCGCGGCGGTGAGCACGCCCACCGGCAACTCGGCGTCGGAGATCAGCATTCGTGCGCCGATGTCCGCGATCACCACGATCAGCGCGCCGAGCAGCGCCGAACACACCAGCGGCACCTGCGGGGTTCGGGTCAGCCGGCGGGCCACCTGCGGCGCCACCAGGGCGACGAAGTCCACCGGCCCGGCGGCCCCGGTGGCCACCGACGCGAGCAACACGCCGACCACGACCAGGCCGAGCCTGATCCGGCCCAGCCGGATGCCGAGGGCGATCGCGGTGTCGTCGTCGAACCCGGCCGACCGCGACGCCCGCGCGGCCCACACGATCGCCGGGGTCAGCGCGAGCAACACCCACAACAGCGGCTCGCCCTGGGACCAGCCGCGCCCGTTCAGGCTGCCCGACATCCACACCTTGGCCTGCTGGGCGAGGACGACGTCGGCTTTGGTGAGGAGCAGGTTGGTGACCGAGTACAGGGCCACCGACACGCCCACGCCGATCAGCACGAACCGCTGCGCGTTCAGCCCGCGACGCCAGGCCAGCACGTACACCAGGAAGGCGGCGATGGTGCCGCCCGCCACGGCGGTGAGCGGGGTCGCGGTGGGCCCGCCGTAGCCGAAGACCAGGCCGAACACCACGGCCGCGGCGGCCCCGTGCGAGACGCCGATCACGTCCGGGCTGGCCAGCGGGTTGCGCGCCACGGTCTGGATCAGCGCGCCGGCGATGCCGAAGGACAACCCGACCAGGAGCCCGACGGTGGCGCGCGGCAGCCGCAACGTCTCGACCACGAAGCTGTCGTCGGCGCCGACGAGCACCTTGAGCACGTCGCCGGGGAGGATGAAGCGCTCGCCCACACAGAGGCTGAGCAGGAATCCGGCGGCGAGCAGCAGGGCCACGATGCCGGTCACGACGACGGAACGGCGATGCAGGAGGAGGGAGAAGCCGGGGCGACGGACCAGGAGGTGACCGTAGGGGCGGTAACTCGGGTGGCCGGGGCGGTTCGGCCGGCTCGGGTGGCCCGGGCCGCTCCGGCGGCTCGGGTTGCTCTGCACGCTCGGCTGCTTCATCCGGACACCACCGGCTTGCGGCGCACCAGCGCGACCAGGATCGGCACGCCGATCAGCGCGGTCATCGCGCCCACCTCGACCTCGGCGGGCGGGAACAGGACCCGCCCCAGCACGTCGGCGACCAGCAACAGGATCGGCGCGAGCAGCGCGGACATCGCCAGCACCCACCGGTGATCGGTGCCCACCAGGGCCCGGGCGGCGTGCGGAACGGCCAGGCCGACGAAGGAGATCGGGCCGGTCGCGGCCACCGCGACGCCGGTCAGCACGGTCGCGCCGAGGCCGCCGAGCACCCGGATCCGGTTGACCTTGTGGCCCAGGCCCTTGGCCACGTCGTCGCCGAGCGCGAGCGCGTCCAGACCGCGCGCGGTGACCGCCACCAGGAGCACGCCCACGCCGAAGAACGGCACCATCTGCCAGGCCACCTCGTCGGTACGCCCGGACAGCGAGCCGACCAGCCAGAACCGGTACTGGTCCAGGGTGCCCTGATCGGTGGTCAGCACCATGGTGATCACCGCGCCGAGCGTGGCCGCCAGGGCCTGCCCGGACAGCGCCAGCTTCACCGGCGTGGCACCGCCGCGCCCCCGCGCCGCGACCGCGTACACCAGTACTCCCGTGCACAGCGCACCGGCGAAGCCGAACCAGACGTAGCCGGTCAGGCTGCTCACCCCGAACACCGCGATCGCGGTCACCACGCCGGCGGCGGCGCCGGTACTGATGCCCAGGATCCCGGGCTCGGCGATCGGATTGCGGGTCAGCCCCTGCATGCAGGCGCCGGCGATGCCGAGGGACGCGCCGACGAGCAGGGCCACGACGGTACGCGGCACCCGCATCGAGTTCACCACGATGGCGTCGGTGGAGTCGCCGCCGTGCACGAGCGCGTCGAGCACCACGCTCGGGGCGATGCCGCGACTGCCCACGGCGAGGCTGAGCAGACACGCGGCGGCCAACACGAGCAGCACCGAGACCATCAGGAGGGCTCGGCGCCGCGTCGTTCGACCCCGCGTCGGGAGGACGTTCACTGGAGCAGGTTAGGCTGGCCTAATATGTCCGGCCCAGGCGGGGGGCGGGTTCGGCGCGGGTCTCACGCAGGGTCGCCGCGCGACTGCGCCGACGCGTGCGCGGATCGCGGGCGAGGGGTTGCGTCGAGCGGTGTGAACGCCTAGGAGTGAGCGTCATGACCACGACGCTGTTCCGCGGCACCATCCGCACCGGCACGGGCACGTGTACGGGCACCGGCTCGGGCTCGGGCGACACCGACGCGCTGGCGGTGCGGGACGGCCGGGTCGTGGCGCTGGGTGCGGATGCGCTCGCCCTCGCGGCGGTGGCCGACGAGATCGTCGACCTCGGCGACGGCCTGCTGCTCCCGGCGTTCGGGGACGGACACGCACACCCCCTCTTCGGCGGGCTCGAACACTTCGGGCCGCGGATCAAGGGGCTGACCGGTGTCGAGGCGATCGCCGCCGAGGTGGGGCGCTGGGCCGCCGAGCACCCGGACGAGGAATGGATCGTCGGCGCCAGTTACGACCCGACCCTGGTCCCCGACGGCGAGTTCGACGCCCGCTGGCTGGACGCGGCGGTGGCCGACCGGCCGGTGGTGTTGCGGGCGTACGACTATCACACGGTGTGGTGCAACTCCGAGGCGCTGCGCCGGGCCGGGGTCGGCGACGCGACGCCGGAGCCGCGACTGGGCTGGATCGTCCGGCGCCCGGACGGCTCGCCGATGGGCACGCTGCGCGAGTGGCACGCGTGCGACCTGGTGCTGGATCGGGTGCCGGGCCGTCCGCTGGACGAACTGGTGGACGCACTGCGGGTGGCCGGCGAGGCGTACGCGAGCGCGGGGCTGACGTGGGTTCAGGACGCCTGGGTGGAACCGGAGATGGTGCCGGCCTATGTCGAGGCGTCACGGCGCGGCGCGTTGGCGTTCCGGGCCAACCTGGCGTTCCGGGCCGATCCGGATCGTTGGCGTGCGCAGCGGGCCGAGTTCGTCACGGCGCGGGCGACGGTGGCGGCCGAGGGCGGGCCGCTGTTGTCCGCGCGGACGGTGAAGTTCTTCGCCGACGGGGTGATCGAGGGCGGCACGGCGGCGATGTTGGCGCCGTACTGCGACGCGCCGCACAGTTGTGGGATGCCGGTGTGGGCGCCGGCCGCGTTGGCCGCGGCGGTCACCGCGTTCGACGCGGACGGGTTCCAGGTACACATCCACGCGATCGGCGACGCCGGGGTGCGCGCCGCGCTCGACGCGATCGAGGCCGCCGCGACGGCCAACCCGGAATGGGACCGGCGGCCGGTGATCGCACACGTGCAGATCGTCGACCCGGCCGACCTGGCCCGGTTCGGCCGGCTCGGGGTGATCGCCAACTTCGAGCCGCTGTGGGCTCAACTCGACCCGCTGCAAGTGGAGTTGTCGATTCCGCGCGTGGGCGCTGAGCGGGGCGGAAGGCAATACCCGATGCGCGGCCTGCTCGACTCGGGCGCGCCGGTGTCGTTCGGCAGCGACTGGCCGGTGAGTTCGCACCGGCCGATGGAGGGCATCCAAGTCGCGGTCACGCGACGGACGTTCGAGGGCGCGCCGGAGCAGGGGTGGGCGCCGCACGAGCGGTTGACGGTGGATCAGGCGCTGGACGCGTATACCGACGGGGTCGCCCATCAGGCGTTCGCGGACGACCGGCGGGGTCTCGTGGTGGGCGCGGTGGCCGATGTGGTGTGGTTGAGCGCGGATCCGCGCGGGGTGGATCCGATGACGCTGCGGGAGGTCGCGGTGCGGGGGACGTGGCTGGCGGGGACGCGGACGTACTGAGCGGTTCGCCCACCTTTGCCCTTTTCCTTTACGATTCCCGCTCCTCCAACCCACCGATTGTTGGGTAACTTTCGGATGGCTGTGCATATTTGGTTGGTGGATGACCCGTTCGAGTGAATTGAAGGGCCATTCGGGCCAAAGCCGATGATTTGACGAGACGATCGCTGCCATGAGCGCATGGGGTCGGGCGCGCCGGTGGGGGTGCGTGGTCGGGGCGGGGGCCTTGTTGGCCGCTCCGGCGAGTGTCGCGTGGGCGGGGTCGGGGTCGGGTGCCGGTGGGGGTCATACGCCCGGCACGCATGTGGATGTGTGCGTTTCGATCGGTGGGTCGCCCGGGGCGAGCGTTCGGGTCGATGTGACGCCGGCCACCGGGCCGCCGACCGGGGGGATCGGGCTCACGGTCGATTTCCGGTTGTTGCGCAACGGGTCCTGCCGGCCCACGTCCAGCCCCAAGCCGACACCCACGACGCCCAGGCCCACCACGCCCAAGCCGACGCCGCCTCCGACGAAGCCGACGCCGGTGCGGACCACGCCGGCTCCGCCGGTGGAGCGCGCGACGCCGATGGCGGTGGTCGTACCCAAGGCCACGCCGCCTCCGGTGCGGACGACGCCACCACCGCCGCCGACCACGCCGCCGCCGACGACCCCGCCCGTGGCGGCCCCGCCGCCGCTGCAACCGATCGCGGTGCGGCGGCCGTTGGCGCGACCGGCTCCGGCGCCGCCTCCGGTGCGGGGGAACTCGCTCGTCACCACGACGTTGCTGATCACCGCGCCCGCGATTTTGGCCGGTGCGGCGCTCAAGCCGCGCGGTCGGGCGGGGGCGCGCGGATCCGGTGGCGGTGGCGGCGGGCACGGCTGAGGCGCCGAGCGCGGCCGAGGCGCCGAGTTTGCCGCCTCCCCGACTTCCGACTCCCTGGATCCCTTGCCTTTTTTGCCCCGGAGGTCATCCGTGACGCATTGGGTTGTACTGGCGCTCGCGATGGTCGCGGTGTGCGCGGTCGTCCTCTCCGTCGTCGTGCTCAAGCAGCGGCGGTTGCCGGACGACGACGACCCGTCGGCCACGCCGGACGTGCTCGAATACATGACGATGATGATCGGCGTCGTCTACGCGATCGTGCTCGGCCTCGCGATCGCCGCCGTGTGGGAGGGGCGGAGCGCGGCCGAGGACGAAGTGCGGCACGAGGCGCAGGCGTTGCACGAGGTCAGTGAGCGGGTTCGGGTCTATCCGCCGCAGGTGCGCGATCAGATCCGAGCGGACATCGACGCCTACGTGAAGTACGTGGTCAAGAACGAGTGGGGCTATATGGCCGACCACGGCGAGTTGTCCCCGCGCGCTTCGCAGCTGTTCGCGACCGTACGCAACGAGGTGACGGACTACGCGCCGCAGGGCGACCAGGAAACGCAGATGTACCAGCCGATCCTGGACCAGATCGCGATCGCGGACGACGCACGGCAGGCGCGGGGTGGGCAGGCGGGCGCGTCGATGCCGGGGCTGGTGTGGTTCGGCCTGCTCACCGGGGCGATCGTCACCGTCGGGATGATCTTCACGCTGCAGATCCGCAGATCCGCGCCGGAGTTGATCGTTGCGGGCTTGTTCAGTGCGTTGATCGCGTTCCTGCTGTTCCTGATCTGGGACCTGGACGCCCCCTTCGGGCAGGGGATGACGGCAGCCTCTGACGCGTTCGTGTCGTTGTTCCCGGGGGCGAAGTAACGGCGGAGGGGGAGGAGGGCCCTGATAACGGGCCCATTGGTTCCGCCGGGTCCCCCGAACAGGACCAGGACCACCCCGGCGCGGCGACTTTCGCGCCGAGCACGCGACGCCGATCGGATTCCCGAGTGGGCGGGGGTGCTTTCGGCGGCCGCTGCGCCGTTGGTTGCGGCCGGCTGGTCCGGGGCCGGCCAGAGTCGGTGGTGGGCCGCCGCCGGCGTGCGGGGCTCCGAGACCCGAAGCTCGCGACGAGATGGGCGTGTTGGTCGGCGGAAAACCGGCCGGCAGCGGCGGGGCGGGAGGGTGGCCGGGCTGAGTCCGCCGAGGCGCCTTTCCGAGTGGGTCGAGTGTTTTCGGCCGGGGTTGCGACACGGGTTGCGGGTGGCTGGTGCGGGGTTGGTCTGAGTCGGTGGTGGGCCCGCCGCCGGCGTGCGGGGCTCCGAGACCCGAAGCTCGCGACGAGGCAGGCGTGTTGCTTACCGAAAACCGGCCTGCAGCGGCGGGCAGGGAGGGCGGTCCGGTCGAGTTTTCCGGGTGGCCTTCCCGGGTGGGCCGGGTGTTTTCGGCGGAGGTTGCGTCTTTGGTTGCGGGTGGCTGATGCGGGGCTGGTCTGAGTCGGTGGTGGGCCGCCGCCGGCGTGCGGGGCTCCGAGACCCGAAGCTCGCGACGAGATGGGCGTGTTGGTCGGCGGAAAACCGACCTGCAGCGGCGGGCAGGGAGGGCGCTCGGGTCAGGGCTGCCGGGGCGTTTCCCGAGTGGGTTGCGTGTCTTCGGCGAGAGTCGTTCTTGGGGTTGCGGCCGGCTGGTGCGGGGCTGGTCAGAGTCGGTGGTGGGCCGCCGCCGGCGTGCGGGGCTCGGAGACCCGAAGCCCCCGACGAGACGGGTGTGTTGGTCGGCGGAAAACCGGCCGGCAGCGGGGCGGGGAGGGTGGTCGGGTCGAGTCCGCCGGGGGCCTTCCCGAGTGGGTCGGGGCGGTTGGGGGCGTTTGGAGAGGGGTTGGGGTTCGCAACCGGATCGCGGTGCGTGGTTTCGGGCTTCGAGCTTCGGTGACCTGCGGTTTTGCGGAGTCGAGGGGCACAGTCGGGCGTCGAGTGCCGGTTTCGTGCGCTCCGACGCCCTTGACGCCGCTGTGGGGTCGAAACTGCGCAGTCGAAGTTGACTTCGCGTGCTGCGCCCTTACAAAGGCCGTCGAGGAGACCGAAAGTGCCCAGTGGAGGTCGAAACCGGATCCCGAGGCACCCGCAAACCAAATCCAGCAACGCTGACCTGCGGTTTTCTCTCCCCCAAAGGCTGCGACACCCCACGGGATCCGGTTTCGTGAACCAAAGCCACGCACCAGCCGCCGAAATTACCCGACCCGTCTGGGATGCCTCCCCGGCAGCCCTGACCCGAGCCCCCTCCCTCCCCGCCGCTGCCGGCCGGTTTTCGCCGAGCAACACCCTCGTCTCGTCGGGAGCCCGAAGGTTTGGAGCCCCGCACGCCGGCGGCGGCCCACCACCGACTCTGACCGGCCCCGGACCGGGCCTCCGAAGCCGAAGCGCAACCCCCGCCGGAAACCAGCCGACCCACTCGGGAAGGCCGCCCGGGAAACCCGACCCGGCCACCCTCCCGCCCCGCCGCTGCCGGCCGGTTTTCCGCCAACCAACACGCCCGTCTCGTCACGAGCTTCGGGTCTCGGAGCCCCGCACGCTGGCGGCGGCTCACCACCGACTCTGACCGGCCCCGCATCAGCCATCCGCAACCAAGGCGCAACAGATGCCGGAACCGCCCGACTCACTCGGGAAGGTCACCCGGCGGACTTGACCCGAGCGCCCTCCCTGCTCGCCGCTGCTGGTCGGTTTTCGCCGAGTAACACCCCCGTCTCGCCGGAAGCCCCAGGTCTCGGAGCCCCGCACGCCGGCGGCGGCCCATCACCGACTCAGACCAACCCCGCACCAGCCACCCGCCGCCACAAGCGCAACTCCCGCCGGGAACACCCGACCCACTCGGGAAGGCGTCCTTGCGCACTCGACCCGACCGCCCGCCGCACACCCTGCCCCGCCCCAACCACCCACCCCGCCCCAACCACCCACCCCACCCGCCCCCCGCCCCGCGCCCCGTGTCGGTTGCGCTACGTGTCGTTTGATGCGTCGTGTACCAGCAACGCGATCTGTACGCGGTTGTTGAGATCAAGCTTGGTGAGTAGTCGGGAGACGTAGGCCTTGACCGTGGCGATGCTGATGGAGAGTTCCTTGCCGATTTCGGCGTTCGTGTGGCCCTTGCCGACCAGCGTGGCTACGGCGCGTTCGCCGTCGCTCAGGTGGGCGAGGGCGGATTGGGCTCGGGTTCGGCGGGGGTCGATGGTCGTTGCGGCGACGTAGGTCATCATGCGGCGCAGCACGTCGGGGGAGAGCATCGGTTCGCCGGCCGCGACGCGGCGGATGGCCTCGACGATGTCCGGGGGCGGGGTGTGCTTGAGCAGGAAGCCGCCGGCGCCGGCCCGCATCGCCTTGAGGATGTGGTCGTCGGTGTCGAAGGTCGTCATCACGATCACCTCCGGCGCCTCGGGGCGGGCTCGTAGGGTCGCGGTGGCGGCCAGGCCGTCCACTCGGGGCATCCGGATGTCCATCAGCACCACGTCGGGCCGGTGTTCGTCGACCGCGCCGAGCACGTCGGCGCCGTCGGACACCTCGCCGACGACGCGGATGTCCGGCAGCCCGGACAACATCATGGACAGTCCGGCTCGAACCAGCGCGTCGTCGTCGACGACGAGGACCCGGACACAGCCGTCGGTGCTTTTCACTTGGCCAACGGTAGCCACACGCGCAGGCTGAAGTCCCCATCGGTGGTGGGGCCGTGGTCGAGGCGGCCGCCGACCAGGGCGACGCGTTCGCGCAGGCCGATCAGGCCCGCGCCCGCGCCGGGGATGGCGGTGGGGCGGTGGCCGTGGGGGAGGCGGTTGACCACCTCGATGGCGAGGCCGTCGTCGGGGGCGGGGGCGACCACGACCCGGACCCGGGCGCCGGGGGCGTGTTTGCGGGCGTTGGTCAGCCCCTCCTGGACGATCCGGTACGCGTGCCGGCCGGTGCGTCCCGACACCGACGGCAGGTCGGCCAGGTCCAGGTCGACGGTCGCGCCGGCCAGTCTCGATTCCTCGATCAGCGCGGGCAGGTCGTTCAGCACGGGCTGGGGCCGCTCGGGCTCGCCGTCGTCGTCGGGGTGGGCCCGCAGGACGCCGATCACCTCGCGCAGGTCCTCCAGCGCCTCGAACGCGCATTGGCGGATCACCTCGGCGGCGCGGGCCTCCTCCGGCGAGGCGCCGGCCCGGTACTCCAGCGCGCCCGCGTGGATCGCGAGCAGCGAGATCCGGTGCGCGAGCACGTCGTGCATCTCCCGGGCCAGCCGCTCGCGTTCGAGGTGGCGGGCCTCCTCCACGCGCAGCCGCTGGCCCTCCTCGGCCTGCCGGGCGCGCTCGCGCCAGGACGCGGTCAATTCGTGTTGGGAACGGATCAGCATGCCGGTGGCCACGGCGGTGGTGATCAGCAGCGTGATGGCCAGGACCGACGTCCAGTAGGCGCGGGCCGATTCGGCGCCCACCCAGAATGTGCCGGTGACGAGGGTGATGTCCAGGGCGGCGACGGACGCGACGACCCGCCAGGGGCGGTGGATCGCCAGGCTGAGCAGGGCCACCGGCGCGGATCCGGTGAGCGCGGCCGAGAAGAAGCCGACGAGTATCCAGGTCACCGCGAGCCCGGTCGGTCGGCTGCGGCGCAGCAACAGCATGGCCACGAACATGACGCTGCCGAGGATGATCTCGAGCAGCATGTTCGGCGGGTTGGGGTCCTGGAGGGCGGTCGTGAGGATCAGCGAGCCGAGTCCGAGGGCGCCGAGCGCGTAGCCGAGGTCGACGTTCCATTGGCGGCGGGTGCGTTGCGGGACGAGGCCGCGGACGAGACCGGTAGGGCGCGCGCCGGGGGCGGTTGGGGTGACGTGGCTGGTGAGCACACTGCAGCCTAGGCAGCGCCGTCGGCACTCCGGCAGTGACCGGGAGTCGACGCCGCCATCGACTTTGGTCGGTCGTTCGCCGGCCGTCGGGCCGCTACCGCCCCGCCTCCACCCGATCCGGCTCCACCACCGCAGGCGCCCCTCGTACGCTCCGCCGCGCTCCCGGGATCGACCAGGCCAGCGCGGCCGCCAGGAGGCAACCCGCCCCGAGCACGCCGAAGCAGACCAGGTAGCCCGTCAACCCCGGCGCGTGGGCGACGCCCGCCGCCCGGGCCGTGGCCGCGCCCGCCGGGCTCGCGCTCAGGATCGCGCCGAGTACCGCCGTCCCGGTCGCGCCGCCGACCGTGCGCAGCACCGCGTTCATCCCGTTGGCCACCCCGGTCATGTCCGCCGGCACGTGGTCGTTGATCAGTGCCGGCATCGCCGAGAAGGCCAGTCCCAGGCCGAACCCGAACAGCACGCCGACCATCGAGAACGCCCACCAGTGCCCGTGCAGCGGCAGCAGCAGGGCGAACGCCGTGCCGCTGAGCACCGGCCCCAGGACCAGTGCCGGTTTGGGGCCGTGTCGATTGGTCATCCGGGCGGCGACCGGTGCGGCGGCCAGGTTGCCGAGGGTGCCGGGGAGCATGATCAGGCCCGCGATCAGGACCGACTTGCCGAAGCCGTAGCCGAGCGCCGACGGCGCCTGGATGAACGGCGGGAACAGCAGCGACGAGCCGTACATCGCCATGCCCGTGAAGATCCCGGACAGGTTGGCGAGCAGGACCGGTCGGCGGGCCATCACCCGCAGGTCGACCAGGGGTTCGGGGTGGTGCAGGGCCCAGCCGATCCACGCGGCGAACAGCAGTACGGCCAGGGCCAGGCCGCCGACGACCAGCGGATCGCCCCACCCGGATCGGCTGCCCGTGCTGACCGCGGCGAGCAGCGCGGCCAGCCAGCCGGACAGGGTCAGCGCGCCGATCAGGTCCACGTGGCCCTGCCGCCGCTCGGCGGTGTCCGGCACGACCCGCCACACCATGACCATGGACAGCAGCGCGACCAGCGCGGAGAGCCAGAACAGCAGGTGGTAGTCCCAGCGGTCGGCGATCAGTCCGGTGCTGACCGAGCCGAAGGTGGCGCCGACGCTGATCGTGGCGCCGATGGTGGCGATGCTGCCGGCGGAGCGTTCCTTGGGGAACTCGTCGCGGACCACGCTGAGCGCGAGCGGGACCACGCCGCCGCCCATGCCCTGGAGTACGCGCCCGGCGATCAGCATCATGTAGGAGGTGGTGCACGCGGCCAGGATCGAGCCGAGCGCGACCGCGGCCAGCGCGTACAAGAGGAAACGTTTGCGCCCGCGCAGGTCGCCGAGCCGGCCGAGCAGCGGGGTGGCCACGGCAGAGGCGAGCAGGTTGCCGGTGAGCACCCAGGCGATGGCCGAGCTGGAGACGCCGAGCCGGTTCTGCAGTTGGGGCAGGATCGGCGAGACCACGGTCTGCATGACCGCCATCGTGGTCGCGGCGAAGGACAGGGCGACCAGGATCGTGGTCGGGCCGTGGCGTTTGGTCGATGTGCGCCCGGCCCCCTTCGGATCGGTGCTCATGCCGTCAGCGGCCGGTCCTCGACCCAGTCACAGTGCAGGGTGCGGGTCTCGATGCGCCAGCCCTCGTCGGTGCGCGCGAACGTGTCCAGGTAGCGGATGGACATCACCCGGTCGCGGCGCACGCCGTCCGACTCGTAGATGTGGTGCGCGGTGCAGTACGTCTCGCCGTCGGCGCGGTCGCCGTCGGGGGCGAAGGTGATCAGCTGATTGGCGATCAGGTGGGTGGTGACCAGGTAGCGGTCCAGGCTCGCCAGTGCCCGGGCGATCTCGGCGCGGCCGGCGCGTACCGCGGGGGGTTCGGTGGATCCGGGGTCGCGGTGGATCACCAGCCGGCCCTCGGGGGTGAACATCGAGGCGACGAGGTCGGGCTTGCGGCGGTCCGCGCCGTGTGCGTAGGTCTGCACCACATCGCGGAGTTCGCTGCGATCGCGCAGTCGGCTCGGCGTGTGCGCAGCGGGCGAATCCGCCTCGTCGTCGTGCATGTCCACCCTTTCGGCAACCGTGTTCGCATGCTGGCAGCAGTTGGATGACACACGCAAGTTAATCTGACGTTGCGTCAGTTACACTCCCCGCGCCATCGCACCACGTCACGGCGGTACGACGGCCCCGACCCCCCCGGACCCCCGCCCCCCCCGGCCCGCCTCACCCGTCCTGCGCCACGAACACCACATCCGGCTCGCCCCGAACAACCGGCACCCGCTCCACCCGCACCCGCCCGAAGTGCCCCCGCAGCCGGTCGGCGAAGCCGGGGGAGGCGGTCGCGCTCCACACCGTCAGTACGCCTCCCGGCGCCAATCGATCGCGCAGCGCGGCCAGTCCGGCGTCGTCGTAGAGCGAGGCGTTGCCGTCGGTGACCGTCCAGTCCGGTCCGTTGTCGATGTCCAGGCACAGCGCGTGGAAACGCTCGTCGCCGGCCGCGGAGCGCACCCAGGCCACCAGGTCGGCGGTGACCACCTGTACCCGCGCGTCGTCCAGCGCGTGGCCGGAGAACGGCGCCAGCGGTCCGCGCCCCCAGCGCACGACGGCCGGTTCGCGCTCGATCACGCGCACGTGCGCGACGCGCGGATCGGTCAGCGTCTCGCGCAGGGTGAAGCCGACGCCCAGGCCGCCGACCAGCACGCGCAGGTCGCCCGGCGCGGTCACGGCCGCGAGCGCGGTGCGCGCGAGCAGGCGCTCGGAGGCGCCCGCGCGGGTGTCCATCAAAAAGCAACCGTTGCTGATGATTTCGTAGTGTTCGCCCGCGCGGCGCAGGGCGAGTTCGCCGTCCGCCGCCGGAACGCGTTCGATCTCTTCCGCGCCGGTGGTCGGTTCGAACGTATGCATCGGTTCACTGACTCCTTGTCGCTATATGGAGAACAGGTGTCGTCGTGTCGCCTTTTCCATGCCGCCGTATCGCTTCGAATGCCTCACGAACCCCTCGGGTATCTCCCGGCACCAATTCTCCGCACCTCGTAACAGTGCCATCACGAAGCCCGGAAACGACCGTCCGTACGGTCCGATCGGTGACACGTGTGTACTCGTGCACCCCACCTCGTATCCCACGTCGTCAGGGCTGCCGGCCAGCGGTTTTCGCCGGTTCGGTGACCCTTGCACCCTGTAGGACACCCGGTTAAGGTCCCGGCCATTGCTTCATGGCCCATTAACTGATGGCATGTCAGATCCAGTCGCGAGGATGCCTCGCAGACGGGGCGGAAGCACAAGACGTGAACAACGCGAGCACAGCGCAGGAGAAGTACGTGAGAGCGCACCGGGCCCTCGGCCCGGCCCGCGGAAACGAAGTGTCGGGAGGGCTGATGGCATCAACTTCCGCCGGGCGGCGCGGGATGCGCCGACGAGCGGCGGCCGGCTTGCTGGTCGTGCCGCTCCTTGTGGCGGTCGGCTGTAGCCGCTCGGGCGAGGACGCGGTGGCCAAGGGACCGGGATCGGGCGGGGGTGGCCCCGCGGCCACCGGTACCAAGGACGGCAAGGCCCCCGTCGGCACCGGCGCGCCGGGCGACTTCGGCACGCTCAAGGACGTGTGCGGCAAGGGCGACGGCAAACCGCTGACCAAGAAGGCCGATCGGGGCGTGACCGAGAAGCAGATCTCGGTGAGCGTGACCGGCGACCCGGGCGCTCCCGCACAACCGGGCCTGGGCAAAGAGTTCTTCGAGATGGCCGACGGCTTCACCAAGTGGTGCAACGGCCTCGGCGGGATCAACGGCCGCACCATCAAGCTGACCCAGCGCGACGCCGCGCTGAGCAACGTGGGCACCGTGATGACCGCCGCCTGCCAGAACGACTTCATGGTCGTCGGCGGCGGCAACCCGTTCGACAACGACGGCGTCAAGGCCCGTACCGGGTGCAAGCTCGGCGCCTTCCCCGCCTATGTGGTGGGCGAGGAGTCGGCCAAGGCCGACCTGCAGGTGCTCGCGGTGGGCCTGCCGACCACGACCACCGTGGTGGGCGCCTACAAGGCGGTCTTCGCGGCGCGTCCCGAGGTCAAGGCCAAGGTCGGCCTGCTCGGGCAGAACATGGCCTCGCTGCGGCCCGCGATGGCCCGCTACAAGGCCGGCGTGGAGGCGGCGGGCGGCACGGTCGTCTTCAAGGAGGACGTCCCCGTCATGCCGCCCCCGGGGCGCACGACGCTGGAGAAGATGAAGCAGGCCGGCGTCGAGATGCTGATCACCACCTGGCTCGCGGTGGACTCGGCGTCGATGTTCCGCGAGATGGACGCGATGAACTGGCACCCCAAGGTCATCGTCAGCGACGCCTCGGCGTACAACCGCTACACCCTGGCCTCCGCCAAGAACTCGAAGATCCCGGACACCTACATCTACCCGACCTACGTGCCGCAGTCGCTCGGTGACAAGAACCCGGCCGTGCAGAAGGCGCTGGAGATCCTGCACCTCGCCGAGCCGAGCAAGGACCTGGAGTTCTTCCACATGTCGGGGATCAACTCCTGGCTGCTGTGGGCGAGCGCGGTCAAGGAGTGCGGTACCGAGCTGACCACCGAGTGCGTGCTGGCCAAGGGCAAGCGGGCGAACTGGGACGCGGGCGGCCTGTTCGCCCCCGGTCCGATCGTGGAGACCAAGGACGTACGCGCCTCGGACTGCTTCACCATGGTCAAGGCGACCGCCAAGGGCTTCGAGTACGACGCCGCGCTGACCAAGCCGAACAAGGCCGAGTTCTTCAACTGCGACCCGGGCAACGTGGTCGCCGTCGCCGCGGGCGCGCCCAGCGCGCCGCCGTCGGCCCCGGCCACGACCCCGCCCGCCGACGGGGGAACCGCTCCGCCGCCGGCCGGCGACTCCGGCACCGGCAACCCGCCGCCCGGCGACGGGGGCGAGCCGCCGCCGGCCGCGCCGCCGGAGGAAGTGACGACCTCCTAGCCCCGGCCCACGGTGACCTCCCGCGCCGACCGGGCCGGGAGTACACCCCAACTCCACGCGTCACCGAAAGCATCGGAAGTACCCGAAGCACCGGACGTACCCGCAGCACCGGAATCACCCGCGACACCCCGACACCCCGTCGCCCTCTCGCCCCGCACCGGGCGGGAGGGCGGCCCCGCGGCCCTGACGACCTGTCAGGAGCCGTGCCGCACCAGTCTCCGAGACCGATCGCCCCGCGACACGGCCCGGCCCGAACGGAGGGCGCGTGCACGAGTTCATCATCCTCACCATCAGCGGCCTGGTCACCGGCGGCATCTATGCCATCACCGCCGGCGGCCTGACCCTGACCTACACCACCACGGGCATCTTCAACTTCGCCCACGGCGCCACCGGCGCGCTCGCCGCCTTCACCTACTGGCAGCTGCACTTCGACTGGGGTTGGCCGGTGTGGCTGTCCCTGCTGGTCGTGCTCGGTGTGCTGGCCCCCGCGTTCGGGGTGTTCCTGCACTTCGCCATCATGCGCAGGCTCGAGGGCACGTCGGAGACCACGCGCCTGATGGTCACCGTCGCGGTGCTGCTGAGCCTGCTGGCCGCGGTGATGTGGATCTGGGATCCGCAGACTCCGCGCAACGTGGTCAACTTCTTCCCCGGCGAGTCCGTGGACATGGCCGGCACCCGGGTCTCCTACCACGACCTGATCACCCTGGCCGTCGCGCTGATCGTGGCGGTCGGCCTGTGGGTGCTGCTGCGCTCCACCCGCGCGGGCGTGGCCATGCGCGCCACCGTCGACGACCGCAACCTGGCCGTGCTCAACGGCTCGCGCCCCGAGGTGCCCGGCATGCTGGCCTGGGCCACCGGCACCATGCTGGCCGCGGTCGCAGGCATCCTGATCGCCCCGAAACTCTCCTTCGCCGCGCTGCCGCTCACCCTGCTGATCGTCAACGCCTACGCCGCGGCGGTGATCGGCCGGCTCAAGAGCCTGCCGTGGACGTTCATCGGCGCGATGATCATCGGCCTGGTCACCGAGTACGGCAAGGGCTACCTCACCGAGACCCGCTTCCCGACCGCCGGCCCGTACCTGTCCGGCCTCAGCGACTCGATGCCCGTCCTGGTGTTGTTCGTGGCGATCATGCTGCTGCCCACCTCCCGGCTGCGCGGCCACGCCTCCTCCCGCACCCGGGAGATCTCGCACCGCCCCACCTGGACCGGCTCGCTGGTCTTCGCCGCCATCGTGATCGCGGGCGCCGTGGTCGCCGCCAACTCCCTCGCCGCAGCCGACCTGTTCGCCAGCACCCGGATGTGGGGCTTCGCGCTGATCGGCCTGTCGGTGATCCCGCTGGTCGGCTACGCCGGGAAGATGTCGCTGGCCCAACTGGGCTTCGCCGGCATCGGCGCGATCTGCGTCTCGCACCTGGGCTCGGGCGGCAACCCGCTGGGGTTGTTGTGGGCCGCGCTGATCTGCGCCGGCATCGGCGTGCTCGTCGCGCTGCCCGCGCTGCGCCTGTCCGGGATCTATCTGGCCCTGGCCACCGCCGCGTTCGCGGTGATGCTGGACCGGTGGATCTTCGGCCTGCCCGCCTTCACCTGGGGCGACACGAAGATCGACCTGTTCAACAGCGGCACGCTCAACTTCGAGCGCTTCGACTGGCCCGGCATCGACATCTCCTCCGACCGGGCCTACTTCATCTTCGGCGCGGTCTTCTTCGCGCTGTCCTCGCTGGTCGTGGTGTGGATCCGGCGCGGCGAGTTCGGCCGCAGGCTGCTGGCCATGAAGGACAGCCCCGCGGCCTGCGCGACGATCGGGATGAACCACAAGCTGACCACGCTCACCGTCTTCGGGCTCTCCGCCGCGATGGCCGGCGTCGGCGGCGGCATCCTGGGCGGCGCGGCCGGCACCCTGTCCCCGGTCAACTTCGACTTCACCGCCGGGCTCTCGGTGCTGATGCTGATGGTGATCGCCGGGCTCACCTCCCCGGGCGCCGCGCTGTTCGCGGGCATCTTCCTGGGCACCCCGCTGATGACCAACCTCTTCCCCGACTACGCCCAGCTCACCACCATCCTGATCGGCCTCAACGGCATCGCGCTCGGCAAGAACCCGAACGGCTTCATCGCCGCCAAGATCCGCCCCGAGTGGGAGCCCGCGCTGCGCCGCCCGGTCGTCCTCGCCGGCAGCGCCGCCGCCCAACTGGCGCTGATCGTGCTGCGGTTCACCGACGTGATCGGCAACTGGCCGTTCGTGATCGGCATCCTGCTCGCGGTGATCGGCATCCCGGCCGCGCTCAAGATCGAGGTGATGGTCAAGGCGCCGCGGACCGAACCGGAGGTGCCCGAGGGCCTGTCCGGGCAACCCGAGGGCCTGGGCCTGAACGGAAACCGGTTCAAGGCCGCCGACATCGAGGCGCTGGACAAACTCATCGCGCTGCCCTCGCTGCCCGCGGCGGCGACGGGCGCGGCACCGTCACCCATCCTGCCGGGAGCACGTCATGGGGCTTGAGGTCGAGGGCGTCACGGTCCGCTTCGGCGGCCACACGGCCCTGAACAACGTCGACATCTGGGCCCACGAGGGCAAGGTCACCGGCCTGATCGGGCCCAACGGCGCGGGCAAGACCACCATCTTCAACGTGATCACCGGCCTGCAACCGCCCTCCTCGGGGCAGGTGCGGATGGACGGGCGCGACGTCAGCAAACTGGCGCCGTACCGCCGGGCCCGGCTCGGCATGGCCCGCACCTTCCAACGCCTCGAACTGTTCGGCTCGTTGTCGGTCCGGGAGAACATCCAGGTCGCCGCCGCGCAGTACCGCCGGCTGCACCGGGGCACCAGGGAGACGCCGCAGGACACCGCGGCGCGCCTGCTGCACCGCCTCGACCTGACCGCGATCGCGCACGTGCGCGCCGACCAACTGCCCACCGGGCAGGGCCGCGTGGTCGAGTTGGCCCGCTCGCTGGCCTGCCGGCCCAAGATCCTGCTCCTGGACGAGCCCGCCTCGGGCCAGGACGACGAGGAGACGCGCGGCTTCGGCCAACTGCTGCGCGAGATCGCCGCCGACGGCGTCGCGGTACTGCTGGTCGAGCACGACATGGACCTGGTGATGAACACCTGCGACGAACTGCACGTACTTGACTTCGGCAAAAAAATCGCCAACGGTACGTGCGACGAGATCCGCAACAACGCCGCCGTCCAGGCGGCCTACCTCGGTACCGCGGACGCGGCGGAGGCCGACGAAGTCCTTCAGGAGACGGTATGACCCTGAATGTGGCCGACGCGCAGCCGGCCGGCGCGCCGAGCGCCCCGCCGCTGCTCGAACTGCGCGGGATCAGCGCCGCGTACGAGCAGGTCGAGGTGCTGCACAAGGTGGACCTCGCGGTCCCCACCGGCAAGGTGATGGCGGTGCTCGGCCCCAACGGCGCCGGCAAGACCACGATGCTCAAGGTGATCACCGGGCTGCACCAGCCCACCGCCGGCGACATCCACCTCGCGGGCCGGTGCGTCACCGGGGCGGCGCCCGTGGACCTGGCCCGGATCGGCCTGTGCAGCATCCCGGAAGGCCGCGGCGTCTTCCCCAATCTCACCGTGTCCGAGAACCTGTGGATGGCGACCTATCGAGGAGTCTCCCGCAAGGAGATCGAGGAGAAGGTCTTCCCGATCTTCCCCCGCCTCGAACAGCGCCGGAACCAGGCCGCGGGCACGATGTCGGGCGGCGAGCAGCAGATGCTGGCCGTCGCCCGGGCGATCGCCACCAACCCGGCCATCATCCTGCTCGACGAGTTGTCGATGGGCCTCGCGCCCCTCGTCGTCGACCAGCTGTACGACGTGGTCGGCAAGATCGCCGAGACCGGTGTCACCGTGCTCTTGGTCGAGCAGTTCGCGCGCACGGCCCTGGCCGTCGCCGACCTCGCCGCGGTCATGAGCGGTGGCCGGATCCTTCAGGTCGGCACCCCGGGCGAGATCGCCGGCGACCTGCACAGCGCGTACCTGGGCGGCTGATCGCACATGGCCGTCGGGTACGCATCAACCTCACGGCGACCCACGAGGTGAGCACTTATATGAGTATGAACAGCGTGAACGCCGACGGGCAGCCACCCGCACCCGCGGGTCCGCCCCCCGGCGTGCCGCCGACGGTTCCGCAGGGCGTGCCGACCGCCGGGCAACCGGCGTACGCACCACCGCGCCACGCGGCCGTCCCGGCGGCCACCCAGGACCGGACCCGGCAGTTCACCGCCGACGTCGGGGCCCTCAAGCTGCGCGCGCCCAAGACCATGCTCGACACCCAGCTGATGTGGCTGGGCGTGGGGCTGATGGTGCTCGGGATCGGGATGGGCTTCGGCGCCTACTTCATGTCCCACGGCACGACGCTGATCCTGACCCAGAACGACGCCATCACCCTGGGCATTTCGGCGATCCCGGTCTCGCTCCTCGGGTTCGCCCTGTTCCTGCGCTTCTCGCTGTCCACCTTCATGCGGTTCTGGCTGGCCCGGCTGATCGCCGCCCAGCAGAGCCCGCAGCAGGGGCCGGCGGACGCGGGCACGGACACCACGGCGCTATTGCCGACCACACCGGGGAAGCACTGAGCGATCGCGGCCCTCGACCGCTTCGGGGGCTCCTCAACGGGCCGCGCGCGGTGTCATCCTGAACGGGACGGACGCCGCGCGCAGCACCCGTGGAGGGCAGCGAGGACATGAGCGAGAACCCACCGCCGGGAGATGCCGCCCCGCCCGACACGAGGCCACCGCGCGACGGCCGCCGCCTGCGCCTGGTCACGACGGTGTGGGCGGTGCTGATGGTGCTCGCGATCGTGATGATCGTCCTGATGTTGCGCAGCTAGAGCCGTTTGCGGCAACGCACGCACGTGCGGATGGCCGGCCCCGTTCGGGGCCGGCCATCCGCATGCGCGGGGTGCTCAGATCGCCGGGGGCAGGTCCACCAGCGCGCCGAGCGTGGCCCGGTGTCGGTCCGCGGTGCCCAGGAGCAGCGCCGAGGACATCGCCCGCTTCAGGTACAGGTGCGCCGGGTGCTCCCAGGTGAAGCCGATCCCGCCGTGCATCTGCACACACTCCTCCGCCGTGCGCACCGCCACCTCGGAGCAGTACGCCTGGGCCAGCGCGGTGGCCACCGCCGCGTCGGGGGAGTCCTCCGCCAGGCACGCCGCCGCGTAGCGGGCCGCGGCCCGGGCCGACGCCAGGTCCGACCACAGGTCGGCCGCACGATGGCGCAGCGCCTGGAACGAGCCGATCGGCCGGCCGAACTGGTGACGCACCTTCAGATAACCGACCGCCTCGGCCAACGCCTGCTCCGCCACGCCCAGTTGCTCGGACGCGAGCAGCGCCGCGCCGTGGCACACCGCCAGCCGCAGCGCCCGCTCGGCGTCCTCGGGACCGGCCACCACCTCGCCGCGGACCTGATCCAGCGTCACCTGGCCCACCGGACGCGTCGCGTCCAACGAGGTCACCGCGCCGCGCGACAGGTTCGCCGCGTCACCCGCCACCAGCGCCAGATGCGGCTCGCCGGACACGATCACCGGCAACACCAGCAGCTCGGCCCGATCCACCGCCAACACCCCGGTCACCGCGCCGGTCAGGGACAACTCCCCGTCGTCCCACGCCCCCGTCACCGACAGCGGGAAGCCCGCCTCCGGCCACGTGGTCGCGGTCACCGCGAGGGTGGCGGTACGGGTCCCCTCCGCCAGCGCGCGCAGCGCGGCATCGCGCCCCGTACCGGCCGGGCAGGCGAGCAGCGCCGAGGTGGCCAGCACCGCGCTGGCCAAAAACGGCACCGGCGCCACCGCGCGGCCCAGCTCCTCCAGCGCCACCGCGACCTCCCGCGGCCCCGCGCCGGCCCCGCCGAACTCCTCCGGGATCAGCAGCCCGGCCAGTCCCAACTCGGCCGCCACCGCCTTCCACAGGCCCTCGTCGTACGCCTCGTCGGTGTCGATTCGGGCCAGCACGTCGTGCCACCCGCACCGGTCCCGCAGCAGCTCGCGCAGCGTCGCGCGCAACTCCTCCTCGATCTCGCCGTACAGCAGCGAGGGAATCGTGGGTTCGCTCACCGAGGCATCTCCTTCCACGCCACCTTCGTATCGGTGCGCGGCTCGCGCGGCAGATCCAGCACCCGGTCCGCGATCACGTTGCGCAACACCTCCGAAGTGCCGCCCTCGATCGAATTGCCCTTGGCCCGCAGGTAGTAGTAGCCCGGAGCGCGCGCGCCGAGCGTGGCCTGGCCCATGTCGCTGCGCCGCATGGTCCACTCGTCGTAGCCCAGGCCCTCCTCGCCGGTCAGCTCCAGCCACAACCGGGTCACGTCCTGGTTCAGCCGCGCGTAGGCGATCTTGGCCGCCGACCCCTCCGGCCCGGGCGCCCCGACCGCGAGTTGCTGGCGGATGCGCTCGTTGCCGAGCCGGGCCACCTCGCACTCCACCCAGGCCCGAAGCAGCCGGTCGTGCAGGCCGGGAGTGCGCAACTCCGGCCGGTCGCGCCACATCCGCGCCACCGCCCCGATCGCGTTCGCCTCGCGGGGCGCGGCGCCGCCGCCGATGGCCACCCGCTCGTTCATCAGCGTGGTGTTCGACACCGCCCAGCCCTGACCCACCTCACCCGCGCGATGCGCGTCGGGCACACGTACGTCGGTCAGGAACACCTCGTTGAACTCGGCCTGTCCGGTGGCCTGGCGCAGCGGGCGCACCTCCACCCCGGGCGAGGTCATGTCCAGGAAGAAGTAGGTCAGCCCCTGGTGCTTGGGCAGGTCCGGATCGGTCCGGGCGAGCAACATCGCCCAGCGCGCCTTGTGCGCGAGCGAGGTCCACACCTTCTGTCCGGTCACGATCCAGTCGCCGTCGCCGTCGCGCACCGCCCGGGTGGCCAGCCCCGCCAGGTCCGATCCCGCGCCGGGCTCGCTGAACAGCTGGCACCAGACCTCGTCGCCGGTCCACAGCGGGCGCAACAACCGCGTGCGCGACTCGGCGTTGCCGTGCGCGACGATCGTGGGCGCGCCCATCCCGAGGCCGATCGGATTGCGGTACGCGCTGACCACCTTGGCGCCGGCCGCGATCAACGCGTCCTCGACCACCTGTTGCAGCGCCCGCGAGGCGCCCAGGCCGCCGCAGCCGACGGGGAAGTGCACCCAGGCCAGACCCGCGTCGAAGCGGTGCCCGAGGAATTCCACCGAGGACATCGTGGTGGGATCGTGCGCCTCGACCAAGTCGCCCACCCGCCGCCGCAGTTCCGCCGCGTCGAGCGGGCCGCCCGCGGCCGGTGGGCCGCCGGGAGCAGTGCTCGACGCGGCCCCGGGTTCGTCGTCGTGCCCCTTGTCGGGCTGGTTGTCCGTATCGCTCACGCCGCCCCGCTCTCGCACAGGAGGTGCCTCCGTTCGCCACCATGACGCCCTGTTCCCGTCGCACGACTCACCGTCGACAACCGGGCCACCTGGATGCTAAGTGCTGAACTCACCGGTAGGAAGCCCGTGCCCGGGCCCCCAACCCGCACGCGCAGGCGATATGTTCTTGTCCCCGTGTGATCGAGTACACGCACGGTCTCCAGCCGCCGGCTTCCGGGTTTTCGCGTGTCGCAAGGGGGTTGTCACAAGCCATGACCGCCGAAGAACTCGAGGCGGGTCTCGCCGCCGAACTCGCCGCGGACGGGGAGTCGGTCACCGAAGCACTGGACCGGTGGTCGGCGCACACCCCGACGCGGGTCTTCATCCATTACGGCGAGCACGGCCTGGACCTCAGCTACGCCGAGGCCAAGCGGGCCACCGACACGATCGCCGGCAACCTGGCCCGGGCGGGCGTGCGGCGCGGCGACCGGATCGCGGTGCACTGCCGCAGCTCGTACGCGGCCGCGCTGTGGATGTTCGGCATCTGGAAGGCGGGCGCGGTCTTCTGCCCGATCGACCCGGACCTGATCGGCGACCCGCTGGTCGAGCAGTTGGAGTCCGCCGCACCGCTGCTCGTGGTCACCGAGCGCATGCTGGTGCAGGCGCTGGAGGCGGTGCGCCCGCACCTGGACCGGCTGCCCCGGCTGACCGTGCACGACGCGGTCGGGCCGCGTCCGCCGCACGGCTATCCCGAGATCGCCTACGCCAACTTCCTGGCCCGCGCCGAGCCGCCGGGTGTGGTGAACGACCCCGCCGACGTCGGGATGATCGTGCACACCGCCGGGGTGACGGGCCGGCCCAAGGCCGCCGTGCTGCCGCATCGCTGGCTGGCGGCGTACACCCTGCTGCTGCGCCGGCTGACCACGTCGGACGACGTGGTGCACGTGGACCTGCCGATGCACTCGCTCCAGGGCGCGTTCGCCGGGCTGGCCCGGGCGGCCTGGACCGGCGCGGGGGTGTCGTTGTGGGACCGGTTCCACCCGGTCGACTTCTGGCGCCGGGTGACGGCCGCGGGGGCCACCAGCGCGGTGCTCACCGAGACGATGGTGGGCTGGCTCTCCGGTGCGCCCGAGCGGCGCGGCGAGCGGGACAACCCGCTGAGCAAGGTGCTGATGCAGCCGCTGCCCGCGATCCACCACTCGTTCGCGCGCCGCTACGGCATCGACACCGTGGTGGCGGGCTACGGGCAGGTCGAGACCGGACTGCCGATCGCCGCCGTGCTGATCGGCGCCGAGCCGGGCGAGGGCACGCCGGAGGCGCTGCGGCGCGGGCTGGGGGCGAAGGAGGTCAAGCGGGTGTGCGATCGCCTGGGCGTACCGGTGTTGCCCGCGTCGCGGATCGTGCGCCGGGGCTGTCTGGGCGCGCCGCTGCCGTTCACCCGGGTGGCGATCCTGGACGAGCACGACCGGCCGGTGCCGCGCGGGGTGGTGGGCCACCTGGCGGTGCGTCCGCATCTGCCGGGGCTGCTGGTCCAGGAGTACGTGGGCGACCCGCTGAGCATCGCCGAGGCCACCCGCAACCTGTGGTTCCACACCGGCGACGCGGCGGTGTTCGACGAGGAGGACGGGCTGCTGCACTTCGTCGACCGGGTCGTGGACCGGATCCGGATCCGCGGCGAGAACGTGTCGGCGTACCACATCGAAGACCTGGTCAACCAGCATCCCGACATCGCCGTCGGCGCGGTCTTCGGGGTGCCCGCCGACCGGGACGACGAGGACGAGGTGGTGCTGTACGCCGAGCCGGAGCCGGGCCGGCCGCTGGATCCCGACGAGCTACGCGCGTGGTGCGTCCAGTCGCTGCCCGCGTACATGCGGCCGGCGTACGTGCGGATCGTGGCCCGGATGCCGCGGACGCCGAACGGGCGGGTGGAGAAGTATCGGCTGCGCCGGCACTTCCTGGGCCTGACGGATCGGCCGGGCCCGGCGGTGCGCGGGGTCACGGTGACCACGGCGACGGCCACGCCGATGCCCTCGGCCCGACCGGCGCTCGCCCCGGCGCTGTCCCCGGTGCGCTCCGCGCTGCCGCCGTCGTTGCCCCCGGGCACGGGTCGCTGAGCGGCGCGCCGCGCGGGGCCCGCCCCGGTCCGTAACGATCATGCGAACAGTCGATCGTGCGGATATGTCGCTTTCCAGTGGGAAGGCGTAGCACGCACGCGGTTTCGCGGGCGCGGGACGGATCCGAGGAGCGGCACCCATGGAGAGCACGAAGGGCGTCAGTGGTCCCTCCGCCGAATCCGGCGTGGGGCGGCATCGACGCAGCGGCAAGGGATTCGGGTTCGGTCTGCTCGTGGTGCTCGGCGTGGTCCTGATGCTCGGCGGGGTCGTCGGCCTGATCTACGTGGGCGTGGCCACGCTCACCACGATGGTGCTGTTCGGCTGGCTGCTGCTGATCGGTGGCGTGGTCGGCTTCGTCCAGGCCATCCAGGCGCGCAAGGAGAACGCGTTCTGGCTCGTGGTCGCGGTCTCGGCGCTGAACATCGCGGCGGGCGTGGTGCTGCTGCGCCGACCCGACGTGGGGGCGCAGGCGCTCACCCTGTTCGTGGCCCTGCTGCTGCTGGGCGCGGGTATGTTCCGCATCGTCGGCGGCGTGGCGAGCATGTCGGCCAAGATGATCTGGACCATCGCCGTCGGCGTGGTCGACCTGGTCCTGGGCCTGCTGGTGCTGGCCGAATGGCCCAGCAGCAGCCGCTACGTGATCGGCACGTTCATCTCGCTGGCGCTGCTCTTCGACGGCCTGAGCCTGGTCAGCCTGGGCCTCACCGGCCGCCGCATCGTGGGCATGGTCCGAGACGCGGAAGTCCCCGAGCCCACCCGACCGACCGAATGGACAGCCGAGAAGCCCCCCACGAGGGAGGGCACATACAAGGGTCCGGACACCATGACGAAGAAGCCGACCGAAGACCGATGACAGGCAGGACGCACCAAACGCCGGACGGGCCATCCACGGCCCGTCCGGCGTTTGCGAACATCCGGCCCGTCCGGCGTTCGAGGACGGCCGCCCCGGCCCCGGCCTACTCGCCCACCGGCCCCGTGGGCCGACGGCGGCTCATCAACAGCGCCGGCAGGAACGCCAGCCCCGTCAACGTCACGGCCCACCAGTACGTCCCCTGGAACGCGTCGGCCAACGCCGGCCCGATCGCCGCCACCACGTCCGGCGACAACGTGTGCAACTCGCCCAACCCGCCGGCTCCCTGCCCGGCCGGCAGGCCATCGCGCATCGACCCGGCCAACAGCACCGACATCAACGCCCCACCGATCGCCGCCGACACCTGCTGGATGATCGTCAACGTCGTCCCCGCGACCGCGACCTGCTCGTGCGACATCGTGCGCAGCGCCGAGGCGGTGGTCGGCATCAGCGTCATGCCCACCCCGACACCCGTCACCGACATGCACGCCATCAGCACCCAGTAGGGCGTATCCGCCGCCACCTGCGTGGTGAACGCGAGGAACCCGGAGGCGGCGACCACGATCCCGATCAACACGATCCGCCCCGGCGCGATCCGGTCGCTGAGCCGACTGGCCACCTGCATGGACAGCGCCGTCGCCAGCGCCTGCGGCGCGCCCAGCATCCCGGAGGCGGTGGCGCTCTCCCCGCGCACCAGCTGGTAGTACAGCGGAGCCAGCATCATCGAGCCGAAGTACGCGCAGACGAACAGGAACATGGTGCCCGCGGCGGCCACGAACGGCCGACTGCGAAACAGTCGCAGATCGATCAGCGCGTTCTCGACCCGCAACGCCCGGGCCACGAAGCCGATCACCAGGAGCGCACCGAGCACGGCCGGCACCAGCGCCCCGGCGGCGCCGAAGTCGCCCTTCTCGCCGCCGGTGGCCAGCCCGTAGATGAGCAGGGCAAGGCCGGGGGAGAGCATCAGCAGTCCGGGCACGTCCAGCGGCCTGGTCTGTTGCGCGGTGTCGCGCGGGAAGACCTTGGCGGCCAGGCCCAGGGCGATCGCGCCGATCGGTACGTTGATGAAGAAGATCCAGCGCCACGAGACGTCGTCCACGAGCCATCCGCCCAGGATCGGGCCGACCAGCGGGCCGATCAGGACCGGGATGCCCAGGATGGCCATCGTGCGGCCCATCCGGCTCGGGTCCGAGGCGCGGGCCAGGATGGTCATCCCGACCGGCATGATCAGGCCGCCGCCGAGCCCCTGCAGCACCCGGAAGACGATCAGCGATTCGGCCGACCAGGCCAGGCCGGCCAGGACCGATCCGGCGGCGAAGGTGCCGATCGAGAACATGTACAGCCGTTTGGTGCCGAAGCGGCCCATCGCCCACGCGGCCATCGGGATGACCGTGGCCAGGGCGAGGGTGTATCCGGTCGCGACCCATTGGATCGTGGCCAGCGGGGCGTCGAAGTCCTGTGCGAGGTGGTTCAGTGCGACGTTGACGACCGTCACGTCCAGGACCGACATGATCGAGCCGAGCACGACCACGAGGGCGATGGCGGCGATGCCGCGGGACGGGGTGTCGGTGGGGGTGGTGGCCGCGGGGGAGTTCGCGGCCGGGGCGGTGGTCGTTGCCATCGCGGGCTCCTGGCGTTCGACGGGTGGGTACGCGGCGACGGGCGCGGCGTCGGTGCTCGGGGTCAGACGCCGTACGGGCGGCGCGCGCGCATCGACCGCGTGGTCTCGGTCCACCAGGCGAGCTGGTCGAGCATGACCTTGGCGGCGGCGGCGGTACCGGCCGCGTCGACCGGCTTGCCGTCGGCGTCGAACTTCTCCCACGCCATCGGGAAGGCGAGCCCGTCGCGGGTGGTGACCATGTGCTGCTCGGCGAAGACCAGGCGCAGCTGCTCGACCGCGCGCAGGCCGCCGGAGATGCCGCCGTAGGACACGAAGCCGACGGGCTTGCCCTGCCACTCGTTCCGGAACAGGTCGATCATGTTCTTCAGCCCGGCCGGGAAGCTGTGGTTGTACTCCGGCGTGACCACGACGAACGCGTCGGCGGCGGCGAGTCGGGCGCCGACCCGGGCGACCACGGCGGCGGGCTCGCCGTTCAGCGGGGCCCATACGTCGGGCAGGCGGTCCTCGGCCAGGTCGATGATGTCGACCTCGAAGTCGCCGTGCTCCTCGGCCGCGCCGGCGAACCAGTTCGACACCACCGGGGCGAACCGGCCCTGCCGGGTGCTGCCGACGATGACGGCGAGCCGGAACGCTTCGGTGCCGGCGGTGGTGTCGATGTCGGCGACGGTGTGCGTGAGCGTGGTCATGGCGTCCCCAAGAAGAGTTCGGATGCGCCTTGGAAGCGGTTGCTCCGGGCGACGAGGAAAACGTTAGAAGTTCAAGTCGACTTGAAGTCAACTGCCGCTTTCCCGAACTCTTTCGGCGTGTTCCGGGGCAGTTTGCCCGGCTACCTCGAAGCCCTGTCGCGGCCGGGCGCGCCGAAGGACGCGACGACGGCGACCATCGTCAGGGCGACCGCGCTCGCGCACACCATGACCGTCGAGGGGGACGTCGCGTCCACGACGCCGCCGCCGAGGAGGGCGCCGGCGGCGAAGGTGAGTTGGAAGGACGACGTGAACACCACCGTCGCGGCCTCCGGGGCGTCGGGTGCGCAGCGGGCGAACCAGGTCTGCGAGCAGGCCGGGACCGCCCCGTAGGCCAACCCCCACACCACGAGCAGGCCGAGCGCGCCCGCGTCCCACCGGCCCAGGACCGGGAAGAGCGCGGTGGCCGCGGCGATCAGCGCGGCGCAGCAGGCGAAGCCGGCGCGCAGGTGGCGGGCCAGGGTCGCGCCCGCGACGAAGTTCCCGACGATGCCGGCCACGCCGAAGGCCAGGAGGTACAGGCCGATCCGGCCGCGGTCGACGTGGGTGACCTCCTCGAGGAAGGGCGTCACGTACGTGTAGGCCCCGAAGTGCGCGATCACCACGAGGGCGGTGGCGGCGAGGCCGATCCGCACGTCGGCGCCGCGAAGCAGGCCGCGCAGTACCCGGGCCCGGGTCACGGTCGTCGCGGGCAGCGGGGGCAGCAGGACGAGCAGCGCGATCGACACGGCCAGCGCGAGGGCGCCCATGACCATGGACGAGGCCCGCCAGCCGAGGTGTTCGCCGAGTTGGGTGCCGGCGGGCAGGCCCAGTACGGAGCCGGCCGGCACCGCGGCGAAGATGACGGCGGTCGCCGTACCCACCGCCTCGGGCCGTACCAGCCGGGGTGCCAGGCCCGCCCCGATCGACCAGAAGCCGCCGATGGTGACCCCGACCAGCGCACGCGCCACCAGCACCACCCAGAACGCCGGCGCGAGCGCGGCCAGGAGGTTCGCCACCGCGAGCAGCACGATCAGCGCGACGAGCATGCTCCGCCGATCCAACCGCCCCGTGGACACCGTCACCAGCGGCGCACAGATCGCGGCCAGGAACCCGGGCACGGTCATCAACCACCCGGCCGTCCCGTCCGAGACCCCGAAGTCGTCCCCGATCGGCGTCAACAACCCGATCGGCAAAATCTCGGTCGTCACGATCGCGAAGATCCCGAGGAACAAACACACCACAGCGGCCCAGTACTGCCGCGGCGGCGCGAGATCCGTCCCGGGCTCGGGCGATGCGGCCGCAGGTTCGTCGACTCGGGCGATGGCGGACATGGGTGTCCCTTTCGGCGATGTGGGGGGAGCCCCGGAAGCCGGGGCGTATCCAGTACAGCCACCCCCACCACCCCGGGTCTGGCGGAAACCCGCCCTCAACGCCGCGCCGTCACCCGCCCGAAGCCCAACCGGCCCACGCGGGCCCGCCGTTCCGGCCGCCGGACCCCATTTCGTAGGTTGATCCCATGACCTCTTCGGTACTTGTTCTCGGCATCGACCCGCACATCGTCCCCGGCATCGACGGCGCGGCCCTACTCGCCACCCTGGAGGCGGAGTTGGCCCGATTCGCCGAACACGGCATCCACGCGTCCATGACCGTGTTCGGCCCCGACGAGACCGCCGAGCCCACGATCGTCGCCGCCCTGACCGAGCGCGCCTGGAACGTGGTCCTGATCGGCGGCGGCGTCCGCAAGTCGGAAGACCTCCTCCCGCTCTTCGAACAGACCGTCAACCTCGTCCGCGTCCACGCCCCCGGCGCGGCCATAGCGTTCAACACCACCGCGAACACCATCCTCGAAGCCGCCCGACGCCACCTCTGACCCCGAGCCCCGCCCCGAGGGTGAGGTGGGTGCCGTGGGGTGGTGCCGCAGGGGTCTCGGTGTGCCGATGAGTTTTCGGCGGTTGTGGGGTCTACCCGTCGACGACAAAGGAGCACACCATGCGCAAGATCATCGTTTGTACGTTCCTGACGCTCGACGGCGTCATGCAGGCGCCGGGTGGGCCGGACGAGGACGCGGAGAGCGGCTTCGAGCACGGAGGCTGGCAGAAGCCGGTGGCCGACGAGGAGGTCGGCGCGGGTATCGCCGCCTGGTACGAGGACTCCGACGCGATGCTGCTGGGCCGCAAGACGTACGACATCTTCGCGTCCTACTGGCCGACCGCCGATCCCGACAACCCGTTCACCGAGCGGATGAACAGCACGCGCAAGTACGTGGCGTCTCGGACCCTGACGTGCGTCGAGTGGCAGAACTCCACGCTGTTGGAGGGCGACACCGCCGACGCCGTCCGCGCGTTGAAGGCATCCGAGGGCGGCAACATCAACGTCGTCGGCAGCGGCGACCTCGCCCAGACCCTCATGCGGCACGACCTGGTCGACGAGTACCGGCTCACCATCCACCCGGTGATCATCGGCACCGGAAAGCGGCTCTTCGCCGACGGAGCGATCCCCACCGCGCTGGAGCCGGTCGGTGTCTCGACGACCAAGGGCGGCACCGTCCTCGGCATCTACCGACCGAAGGGCAAGCCCACCTACGACAGCTACCAGTAGCCCTCGGGCCGCCTTCGCCGCGCCGAACCCCGCCGGCCCCCGGGACGGGACGCGACGACAACCACCCCCGGTCCGGCGGTATCCCGCCGTCAACGTCACCCGCCCCGGACCCCTTCGCAGCCGCTCCGGGCGGCGCCCGCCTCGCGCCGCGTCCGGGCGCGGCGCCGGTATGAGGCCGTACGGCTGACGACGTACGCGGATCGATGTACGGCGAAGTCGTGCCTGCGTGTGATGTTGCGACTACCCGTTGCGAGGACTCTGGGTATGTGAGTGCTCCCACAGTGGGAGCGATACATCGACCCGGAGGCAAAGAAATGCGCTTTCCTGCTCGTTCTCGCCGATTTGTGTCCTGGACGGCCACCGCCGCCCTCTCGCTCGCGACCGCCGGCGTCGTCGTGTCCGCCGCACCCGCCGCCACGGCCGCAGCCCCCGCCGTGGAGCCGTTGGACTGCGCCGTGATCGTCAATCAGGACACCCACGTCGGGTTTCCCACCTGGCGGTGGGCGGACGTCCGCAACAACTGTGGCCGTCGCATGAACCTGAGCGTCCAGGTCTCGGGCTGGCCCGACCCGGAATGCCAATACCTTGCCGACAGTGAGACCAAGCGTTTTCGCTGGGACTCGACGGGTGGCCCGGCCAACTACGTGTGGGACTGCGGCGGCTGATGCCGCCATCCTCCCCGCGCTGTGGACAAGGGCCCCGGATCGCTCGCGATCCGGGGCCCTTCGACGACTTCGCCCAGGGCGAACAGGGGTCGGGGTGGGTGGGGGAACAAAGAGGGGCTCGTGTTTCTTGAGTCGGTACAGCGCAAGTTTTTCGACTGTGGCCACTGAAGGGGCATGACATGAGCGAGACCATCGGGACCCTGACCCTGCCGGTTCTTCCGCTGGACGACGTCGTCGTCCTCCCCGGCATGGTGGTCCCGCTCGAACTCGACGACGCGGAGACCCGTGCCGCCGTGGATGCCGCGCGGGCCGCCGCGGGGCGGTCCACCGGGCCCGGCGTCCGTAGTGAGAGCAAGGCGCGGGTGCTGCTTGTTCCGCGTGACGACGGGCAGTACCCGGCGGTGGGCACGCTCGGTGTGATCGAGCAGGTCGGCCGGCTGCCCGGGGGTGAGTCGGTCGTGGTGGTGCGCGGCGAGGGCCGGGTGCGGATCGGCAGCGGTACCACCGGCCCCGGCGCGGCGCTGTGGGTCGAGGCGACCCGGGTGCCCGACGTCGAGGCCGACGAGCGCACCCTGGAGCTGGCCCGGGAGTACAAGGCCCTGGTCACCACCGTGCTCGGCAAGCGCGGCGCGTGGCAGGTGGTGGACCACGTCCAGGCTCTGGAGGACGCCGGCGACCTGGCGGACAACTCCGGCTACGCCCCCTACCTGAGCCTGCAGCAGAAGATCGAGGTGCTCCAGACGATCGACGTCCAGGAGCGGCTGACCAAGGTGGTCGGCTGGACCCGGGACCACCTCGCCGAGCTGGACGTGGCCGAGACGATCCGCAAGGACGTCCAGGAGGGCATGGACAAGCAGCAGCGCGAGTTCCTGCTCAAGCAGCAGTTGGCCGCGGTGCGCAAGGAGCTGAACGAGCTCAACGGCACCCCGGACAGCGAGGAGGAGGACTACCGGGCGCGGGTCGAGGCCGCGAACCTGCCGGAGAAGGTCCTGGAGGCCGCGCTCAAGGAGGTCGACAAGCTGGAGCACGCCTCCGACGCGTCGCCCGAGGGCGGCTGGATCCGGACCTGGCTGGACACGGTCCTGGAGATTCCCTGGAACGAGCGCGGCGAGGACGCGTACGACGTCGCCGAGGCGCGCGCGATCCTGGACGCGGACCACTCCGGTCTCGACGACGTCAAGGAGCGCATCGTCGAATACCTGGCGGTCCGCAAGCGCCGCGAGGAGCGCGGTCTGGGCGTGGTCGGCGGCCGGCGCTCCGGCGCGGTGCTCGCCCTGGTCGGCCCGCCCGGAGTCGGCAAGACCTCGCTCGGCGAGTCGGTGGCCCGCGCGATGGGCCGCTCGTTCGTCCGGGTCGCCCTCGGTGGCGTTCGCGACGAGGCCGAGATCCGCGGCCACCGCCGCACCTACGTCGGCGCGCTGCCGGGCCGGATCGTCCGGGCGATCAAGGAGGCGGGCACCATGAACCCCGTCGTCCTGCTCGACGAGATCGACAAGGTCGGCTCGGACTACCGGGGCGACCCGACCGCGGCCCTGCTCGAAGTGCTCGACCCGGCCCAGAACCACACCTTCCGCGACCACTACCTGGAGGTCGAACTCGACCTGTCCGACGTGGTGTTCCTGGCCACCGCCAACGTCCTGGAGACCATCCCCGAGCCGCTGCTCGACCGCATGGAGCTGGTGCGCCTGGACGGCTACACCGAGGACGAGAAGGTCGTCATCGCCCGGGACCACCTGATCAAGCGTCAGTTGGACAAGGCGGGCCTGGACGCCACCGAGGTGTCCTTCACCGAGGACGCGCTGCGGCTGCTCGCGGGCGAGTACACCCGCGAGGCGGGCGTACGCACCCTGGAGCGTTCGATCGCCCGCGTGCTGCGCAAGGTCGCGGCGCGGCAGGCGCTCGACGCCGCCTCGCACCCGCTGCCGATCACGGTGGACGCGGGCGACCTGCGCGACTACCTCGGCCGGCCCCGGCACACCCCGGAGTCGCTGCTGAGCAAGGCCGAACAGCGCACGGCGGTGCCGGGCGTGGCCACCGGCCTGGCGGTCACCGGCGCGGGCGGCGACGTGCTCTACATCGAGGCCTCGCTCGCGGACGCCGAGACCGGCGGCACCGGATTGACCCTGACCGGCCAACTCGGCGACGTGATGAAGGAGTCGGCCCAGATCGCGCTGTCCTACCTGCGCTCGCGCGGGGCGGAGCTGGAGGTGCCGGTGGGCGACCTCAAGGACCGCGGCGTGCACATCCACGTCCCGGCCGGAGCGGTCCCCAAGGACGGCCCGAGCGCCGGTGTCACGATGACCACCGCGCTGGTGTCGCTGCTGACGGGGCGGCCGGTCCGCTCCGACGTGGCGATGACCGGTGAGGTCTCGCTCACCGGCCGGGTGTTGCCGATCGGCGGCGTGAAGCAGAAGCTGCTCGCCGCGGAACGCGCCGGTGTGACCACGGTGTTGATCCCCAAGCGCAACGAGGCCGACCTGGACGACGTGCCCGAGGAGATCCTGAGCCGGCTCACGGTCCACGCGGTCGCCGACGTCCGCGAGGTCCTGCACCTGGCCCTCGAACCCGCCGACAGCCGGCACGCCGTGGCCGCCTGACCCCGGCGATTTCCCGACAACCCACCGCGCGGGCCGCCCGAAGGGGCGGCTCGCGCGGCGCCTTTGGGCCACACGAGCCACGGGCCGGTCGGGATCGGCAGGCGGGTCGCGCCACTTGAGTACACCTACTCATGTGCGCGACACCCGTCCGGCCCAAGACTGTCGTCATGACTTCGCCGCTGCGCACCAACAACACCCAAGGGTTCTTCGTCCAGGCCGCACTGTCCTTCGGGGTGTCCGTGAGCGCGGTTCTGATCGGGATCGTCTATCTCCCGGTCGACCGCTGGATTCGGGCCTTCCTCGGCATCGGCGTGCTCTACGTGGTGACCTCCAGCATCACCCTCGCCAAGGTGGTCCGGGACCGGCAGGAGAGCGAGGCCGTGGTCAACCGGGTCGACCAGGCTCGCCTGGAGAAGCTGCTCACCGACCACGACCTGTTCAAGAACGACCTGGTCTGAACGCGGATCCGAGCACGAATCCGAACGCGGCCCGGTGGTGCCCGAGGCCCCCGGCCCCGACGCACCGCCCGCCGCTACCCGCCCAGTTCCTCGATCGTCTTCAGGATCCGCTTGTCCGACACCGGCTGCGGGGTGCCGAGCGACTGGGCGAAATAGCTCACCCGCAACTCCTCGATCTGCCAGCGCACCGCCGCCACCTCGGCCGGAATCGGTGCACCCTTTGTCTGACGGTCCATCAAGTCCCGGTATGCCGCCTGGATCTGATGGACCTTCTGCATGCGCTCGCGATCGCGCACCGGGTCCGCCTCCAGCCGCTGCAACCGGCGCTCCATCGCCTGGAGATAGCGGTGCACGTCCGGCAACCGGCGCCACCCCGCCTCGGCCACGAAGCCCTTGTGCACCAGCGCCGTGTACTGCGCCTTCAGGTCGGCCAGCGCCGGGGCCAGCGCCGGACTGCGGGTCGCCTTCAACCGCCCGGCCACCCCGTGCGAGGCGCCCAGGACGCGCTCGACCTTGACCACCGTGTCCTCGGTCAGCCGGGGTAGCCCCGCCTTGACCCGATCGCGCAGCCGGACGAAGCCCGCCTCGTCCCACACCGGCCCGCCCGCGTCGCGGATCAGCATGTCCGCCGCGCACGCGAGGATGTCCTCGAAGAGCGCGTCGATGCCCCCGTGCGGGTTGTGACTGAGCGTCAGCTTGGCCATGTTGGGCAGCCGGCCCTGGATCTGCTTGACCGGCGACTGCACGTTGAGCAACACCAGGCGCCGCGTCCCGTCCCGCATCGCGCGCAGCTGCTCCGGCTCGCTGTCGAACAGCCGCACCGCCACCGAGCCGCCCTCGTCGACCAGCGCCGGATACGCCTTGACCACCAGCGGCCCGCGTCGCTGCTCGACCACGCGCGGCAACTCGCCCAGGTCCCACGTGGTGACGCCGGCGCGCTCGATGTCCAGCGTGCTCGCCGCCTCGGACACCGCCGCCCGCATGCGCTCGCGCAGCTTCAGCTTCAGCGCCTCCAGGTCCTTGCCCTCGGCGAGCACGCGCCGGTCGTCGTCGAGCACCCGGAAGGTCATCCGCAGATGCTCGGGCACCTTCGTGAGGTCCCAGCCCTCCCGCTTGACCGGCATCCCGGCCATCCGGCTCAACTCCCGCTCCAGGCCGTCCACCAGGGAGCCCCTGCGCGGGGTGAGCCGGCCCAGGATCGCCCGCGCGTAGTCCGGCGCCGGCACGAAGCCGCGCCGGATGCCCTTGGGCAGGGACCGGATGTAGGAGGTCACCAACTCCTCGCGCAGCCCCGGGATCTGCCACTCGAAGCCCTCGCCGGAGAGCTGGTTGAGCACCGCGACCGGGATGTGCGCGGTCACCCCGTCGGCGTTGGAGCCGGGCTCGAACTGGTAGGTCAGCGCCAGCTCCAGACCCTCCTCGACCCACGCGTTCGGGTAGTCCTCCTCGGTGATCCCGCCGGCCTTGGCGTTGATCAGCATGGACTTCTCGAAGCTCAGCAGGTCCGGATCGGTGCGATGGGCCTTCTTCCACCACGCGTCGAAGTGCCGCCCGGAGACCACGTCGGCCGGGACCCGCTCGTCGTAGAAGTCGAACAGGGTCTCGTCGTCGACCATGATGTCCCGGCGCCGGGCCCGGTGTTCCAGCTCCTCGACATCGGCGAGCAGCCGCCGGTTGGCCGCGAAGAACCTGTGGTGCGTGCGCCAGTCGCCCTCCACCAGGGCGTGCCGGATGAACAGTTCGCGCGACAGCTCCGGATCGACCTTGCCGTAGCCGACCTTGCGCGCGGCCACGATCGGCACGCCGTAGAGCGTGACCTTTTCGAAGGCCATCACCGCGGCCATCTTCTGTTCCCAGTGCGGCTCGCTGTAGGTGCGCTTGATCAGGTGCCCGGCCAGCGGTTCGATCCACTCCGGCTCGATCCGCCCGGCGATGCGGGCCCACAGCCGGGACGTCTCGACGAGTTCGGCCGCCATCACCCACCGCGGCGGTTTCTTGAACAGCGCCGAGCCGGGGAAGACCGAGAAGCGGGTGCCGCGCGCGCCGCCGTACTCGCGCTTGGCCGGGTCCATCAGGCCGATGTGCGAGAGCAGGCCGGACAGGATCGCGGTGTGGATGTGCTGGGTGTTCGGCTCCTTCGGCTCGCCGGTCGCCTCGATCCCCAGCGACTTGGCGGCGGAGCGCAACTGGCTGTGCAGGTCCTGCCATTCGCGTATGCGCAGATAGTGCAGGAACTCGCTCTTGCACATCTTGCGGAACCGGCTGGAGGACAACTCGTCGCGCTGTGCCCTGATGTAGTTCCACAGGTTGAGATAGGCGAGGAAGTCGGACTCCTTGTCCGCGAACCGCGCGTGCAACTGGTCGGCGTGCTGCTGGTGTTCGGTGGGCCGCTCGCGCGGGTCCTGGATGGACAGCGCGGAGGCGATGATCAGCACCTCGCCGACCACGCCGATGCGGTCCGCCTCCAGGATCATCCGGGCCAGGCGCGGGTCCACCGGCAGCTGGGACAACTTGCGCCCGATCGGGGTCAGCCGCTTGCGCACGTCCGGCTCGTCGGGGTCGAGCGCGCCCAGCTCCTGGAGCAGTTGTACGCCGTCCTTGATGTTGCGCCGATCCGGCGGCTCCACGAACGGGAACGCGGCGATGTCGCCCAGGCCGAGCGCGGTCATCTGCAGGATGACCGAGGCCAGGTTGGTGCGCAGGATCTCCGGATCGGTGAACTCGGGCCGCGACTCGAAGTCCTTCTCGGAGTACAGCCGGATGCAGATGCCGTCGGAGGTGCGCCCGCTGCGGCCCTTGCGCTGATTGGCCGAGGCCTGCGAGACGGCCTCGATCGGCAACCGCTGCACCTTGGTGCGCAGGCTGTAGCGGGAGATGCGCGCGGTGCCCGGGTCGATCACGTACTTGATGCCCGGCACGGTCAGCGAGGTCTCCGCGACGTTGGTCGCGAGCACGATCCGCCGGCCGGTGTGCTGCTGGAAGACCCGATGCTGCTCGGCCGCGGACAGCCGGGCGTACAGGGGCAGCACCTCGGTGTTGCGCAGCTGCCGCTTGTTCAGCGCCTCGGCGGTGTCCCGGATCTCCCGCTCGCCGCTGAGGAAGATCAGGATGTCGCCGGATGCCTCGCCGAGCAGCTCGTCGACCGCGTCGCTGATCGCCTGGACCTGGTCACGGTCGTCGGGTCGGCGCCTGCCGCCGCCCTCCTCGTCGTCCTCGTCCTCGTCGACCTCCGCGACCAGCGGGCGATAGCGCACCTCGACCGGGTAGGTACGGCCGGAGACCTCGATGATCGGCGCGTCGTCGAAGTGCTGCGAGAAGCGCTCGGGGTCGATCGTCGCCGAGGTGATGATCACCTTGAGGTCGGGGCGGCGCGGCAGCAGCTGTTTGAGGTAGCCGAGCAGGAAGTCGATGTTGAGGCTGCGCTCGTGCGCCTCGTCGATGATCAGCGTGTCGTATTGGCGCAGCAGCCGGTCGTTTTGCACCTCGGCGAGCAGGATGCCGTCGGTCATCAGCTTGACCAGGGTGTTGTCGCCGGCCTGGTCGTTGAAGCGGACCTTGTAGCCGACCACGTCGCCGAGTTGTCCGCCCAGCTCCTCGGCGATGCGGTCGCCGACGGTGCGGGCGGCGATCCGGCGCGGCTGGGTGTGGCCGATCAGGCCCTGGACGCCCCGGCCCAGCTCCAGACAGATCTTCGGGATCTGGGTGGTCTTGCCCGAGCCGGTCTCGCCCGCCACGATCACGACCTGGTGGTCGCGGATCGCGGCGAGGATGTCGTCCTTCTTCCGGCTGACCGGCAGCGCCTCGGGGTAGCCGATCGTGGGCACGGCGGCACGCCGGTTCGCGACCCGCGTCTCGGCGGCGTCGAACGCGGCGATCAGGCTCTCGGTCTCGGCGACCCGTTGCGGGCCCTTGCGAGTCTTGCGGGTCCGGTCCAGGCGACGGCGCAGACGGTCCTGATCCCGAAGCATCAGGTGGGGCAGGCGCGCCTGGAGGTCGGCGAGCTGAGATGTGGCTACTGGCGTTCCCATTACGGGGTCAAGGATAAGTGGCACCCCGGGGGCGACGGCCAGTGGATTACTCCCGACGGCGTTTGAGCGCCGTTCCCTCTGTCGGGTCAATTGTTGAACATAGAACTACTTGGTATCCTGATCGTATGGAGACCACCTCGTCGCGGCCCGCCGCGCCGCGCATGCCCGTCGTCTATCTCGGTCACGGGGCGCCGCCGCTCGCGGACGACGCGTTGTGGACCGGCCAGCTGGCCGCGTGGGCCGCCGACCTGCCCCGGCCCACGGCCGTGCTGATGGTGTCCGCGCACTGGGAGGACGCCCCGATCGCGCTGGGCGCCACGCGCACCGTCCCGCTCGTGTACGACTTCGGCGGCTTCCCCGAGCACTACTACCGGGTCGCCTACCCGGCCCCCGGCGCACCCGCGCTGGCGGCGCGGGTGCGGGCGCTGCTCGGGCCGGACGTGCGGGACGCGCCCGAGCGCGGCCTCGACCACGGCGCCTATGTGCCGCTGGTGGAGATGTATCCCGACGCCGACGTGCCCGTCCTGCAGATGTCACTGCCCACGCTCGACCCCGTGGAGCTGTACCGGGTCGGTCGCCGGCTCGCGGAGCTGCGCGACGAGGGGGTGCTGATCGTCGGCAGCGGCTTCTTCACGCACAACCTGCGCGGCCTGGACCCCCGGGCCGAGGCGCCGGTGCCCGGATGGTCCGCCGAGTTCGACCACTGGGGTGACGAGGCGTTTCGCGCGGGTGACCTGGACGCGCTGCTCGACTTCGCGCACAAGGCGCCGGCCGCGCGCCTGGCCCACCCGCGCACCGAGCACCTGGCCCCGCTGTTCGTCTCGCTCGGCGCCGGGCACGAGGACCTGGACACGCTGCGCCAGGTGATCGACGGTTTCTGGTTCGGGTTGTCGAAACGATCGATCCAGCTGGGCTGAGCCGGGCGGGAGCGGCCCGAGGGTGATGGTCGTACGGCGTGCCGTCGTCACAAAGAGGCCATTATCGTAAATAACCGAAACCGCGCCACGGTGCGCCACCGGAGCCGTACCGTAGCGGCATGGCTGCCAGAACCCTGCCGCAAAGCTGCGTGGGCGTGGGCTGCATGCTCGTGCGCGAGCACCTGAACGCCGAACAACACTTCTGGGACGCGAGGTTCTTCCCCTCCGGGGGAGTGCGCGAGGACAGCGGGTTGCTGGTCGCGCTGTTGATGGCCTCGGCGCTGCACCGCATCGCGCGCGGCATGGGCATGTCGGACGGCGATCCCGACGCGGTGATGCGCGTCCCCGTGGTCCCCACACACGCCCTCCTGCGCACCGACCGGGATGCGATCGAGGCCGCCCGAAGCTTCACCAACCCGGCCGAACTCGACGAGTTCCACACCCGCCTGACCCGGTTGTGCCCCGGCCGCGACGCCGTCTGGCCCTCGGTCCGCTGGACCGCCGAAGACCTGCTGCTCGTCTACGCGCACGCCGCCGCGACGCACCGCGTGCTGCCCACCCTCGACCCGACCAGCGCGCTCGCCGACATCGACCCGGGCCTGACGGTGGCGGGACTGTGGGAGGAGTGAGAAAGAGTCCGCCCCCGCCGAGGAATTGCGTGTCCATCTTCGACGTATGAACGAAGGAGAGGCATGACCGAGACCGAGCACGGTGACCCCACTCTCTACCGCACACCGGCGGACGCGATCGCCGCACCGCCGGAGAAACTCGCCTACATCGTCGGCTTCGATCGCACCGAACAGCGCCCCGACGCGTTGTTCACCGTCGACACCGACCCGAATTCCCCGTCCTATGGCCGGGTGTTGAGCCTGGTCGAGGTGAGCGGGACAGGCGACGAACTGCACCACTTCGGCTGGAACGCCTGCTCCAGCGCACTCGCGCACGCCTGCCACGAGCATCCCGAACGGCGCTACCTGCTCGCGCCCGGGCTGCGGTCCTCGCGCCTGCACGTGTTCGACACCCGGCCCGATCCGACCCGCCCGACCCTGCTGAAGACCATCGAGGCCAAGGAACTCGCCGAGCGGGCGGGCTATTCGCGCCCGCATACGCTGCATTGTGGTCCCGGCGGGGTCTTCCTGTCCTGCCTGGGCGGCGCGGGCGGAGCCGACGGCCCCGGCGGTGTCGCCCTGCTCGACCACGACACGTTCGAGGTGCGGCGGGCCTGGGAGAGCGATCGCGGCCCGCAACACTTGGCGTACGACGTGTGGTGGCACCTGAACCACAACGTCGCGATCACCAGCGAGTGGGGCACCCCCTCGATGATCGAGAACGGTGTCGACGCCGAACTGCTGCTCGGCCGGCGCTACGGCCATGCGTTGCACTTTTGGGAACTGGACTCCGGGCGGCATCTTCAGCGGCTGGACCTGGGCGATCAACACCAGATGGTGCTGGAGTTGCGGCCGGCCCACGACCCGCAGGCGACCTGGGGATTCGTCGGTGTCGTGGTGGACGTGACGGATCTGTCGGCGTCGGTGTGGTTGTGGCACCGGGACGGCGACGAGTTCACCGTCCGGAAGGTGATCACGATCCCGGCCGAAGCCGCCGAGCCGGACCGACTCCCGCCGGTGATTCGGCCGTTCGGCGCCGTGCCACCGCTGATCACCGACATCAACCTGTCCGTGGACGACCGCTGGTTGTACATATCGGCCTGGGGGACCGGTGAGTTGATCCAATACGACGTCACCGACCCGTTCCATCCCCGGCGCACCGCGTCCGTCCGGCTCGGCGGCATCGCCGGCCGCGCGCCGCACCCCCGGGCGCCCGAGGTCCCGCTCACCGGCGGGCCGCAGATGGTCGAGATCAGCCGGGACGGACGGCGGGTCTATCTGACCAACTCGCTGTACGGCTCGTGGGACGACCAGTTCTACCCGGACGGCGTCGAGCCGTGGCTGGTCAAGCTCGACGCCGACACCGCGCACGGCGGTCTGTCGCTCGACGAGCGCTTCTTCCCGCACGGCGAGGAGTTCCGCGGCCGGCGGGTGCACCAGACCCGGCTCCAGGGCGGCGACGCCTCGTCCGATTCCTACTGCCACCCGTCGGATCCCCGGTCCTGAACCCGCGTCCCGCCCACCCGGCGCGGGTGGGCGGGCGCTGTTCGTGGCGCCTGCCCCGGAACGCGCACGGCCGCCTCACCGCGCCGGGAACGCCGCCAAGTGCTCGAGGAGCAGCCCGGTCAGGGCCTGCGCGCCGTTCTCCGGGACCCAGTGGTCCACGTCCGCGAGCACCTCGAAGCGGTACGGGCCGACGACCGAGTCGGCGGTGGCCTCGGCGGCGGCGCGGCCGAAGGCCGGATCGCGGTCGCTCCAGACGTACAGGGTCGGAATGTCGATGTCGCCGATGTCGCGCAGGACCTTCGGGTCGATCGCCCGGTACCAGTTCAACGCGCCGGTGAGCGCGCCCGGTTCGCGCAGTACGGCGAGGTAGCGTTCGGCGACCTCGCCGGGCAGCGAGGCGAAGACCTCGCGCAGGTAGGCCGCGTCGTCGGCGAGCAACTTCTCCTCCGCCGCGCCGCGCGTGCGGAACAGCCGGATGTACGAGGACTGTTCCCACTGGCCCGACGCCTCGTCCCGGACCGCCGAGGCCAGCGCGACCGGATGCGGCGTGGAGACCACCGTCAGCGTGTGCAACCGCTCCGGTGCCAGCCCCGCGACCTGCCAGGCCAGCGCGCCGCCCCAGTCGTGCCCGACCAGGTCCACCCGGTCCAGGCCGAGGGTGTCCAGCACGGCCAGCACGTCGCCGACCAACTCGTCTCGCCCGTAGGCCGATTCCTGTGGCGGCCGGGCGCCGGGCGAGTAGCCGCGCTGGTCGAAGGCGATCGCCCGGTGGCCGGCCCGGGCCAGGCCCAGGAGTTGCGCCGTCCAGGAGGCGGAGGTCTGCGGGAAGCCGTGCAGGAACAACACCGGCCGGCCGGCCGCCGGTCCGGCCACGCGGGCGTTGAAGACCCAGCCGCCGGCCGTGATCTCGGCCGCCTCCACGAACGGTTGCGGGGAGTCCGCGCCGACTGATCTGCCCGCCGAGGTGTTCATCCGACCTCCGGATCGCTGTGTCGCGCTGTGCCGGTCTTCCGATCGGCAGCATAGGCGTCTCGGTACGCGAGATTCGCATCCCATGCCCGTCCCGCGCCAGTCCCCCCTCGGCCACATCCGGGCCCGGCCCGCCACGCGCTCGCCGTCGCGCGTTTCTCATCGCACCTTAAGAAACGCCTCATCCGGCTCCCAGGCCGCCCCGACATCGTCCGACCATGAGCCTGACGACACCCACGCGCACCCGGATCGTGGACGTGGTGGTGCCCGTGTACAACGAGGCGCACGTGCTGACCGCGAGCATCCGGCGCCTGCACGCCTACCTCCTGCGCGGATTCCCGTACGCCTTCCGGATCATCGTCGCGGACAACGCCAGCACCGACCGCACCCATGCGGTGGCGTGCGACTTGGCGCGCGAACTGCCGCACGTACGCGTGGTCCACCTGGACCGCAAGGGGCGAGGCCGGGCGCTGCGCAAGGTCTGGACCGAGTCCGACGCCGACGTGGTGGCCTACATGGACGTCGATCTGTCCACCGACCTGGACGCGTTCCTGCCGCTGGTCGCGCCGTTGGTCACCGGACACAGCGATCTGGCGATCGGCACCCGCCTCGCCCGCTCGGCCGACGTGGTGCGCGGGCCGCGCCGGGAGGTGGTTTCCCGGTCGTACAACCTGCTGCTGCGCGGGGTGTTCGCGGCGCGCTTCTCCGACGCCCAGTGCGGCTTCAAGGCCGCCCGCACGGTGGTCGCCCAGGCGCTGCTGCCGCACGTGCAGGACGAGGAGTGGTTCTTCGACACCGAACTCCTGCTGCTGGCCGAGCGCAACGGGCTGCGGATCCACGAGGTGCCGGTGGACTGGGTCGACGATCCGGACAGCCGGGTCGACGTGCTGCACACCGCGATCGACGATCTGCGCGGCATGGCCCGCGTCGCCCGGCGGATCGCGGCCGGCACGTTTCGGGTCCCGGTCCCGGCCCGGGTGCGCGAGGCGCGGCTGCCGACCGGGATGCGCGCCCAGCTCCCGCGCTTCGCGGCGATCGGCGTACTCAGTACGCTGGCCCATCTGTTGCTGTACGTCCTGTTTCGGGACGGCCTGGGTGCGCTCGCCGCGAACGCCCTCGCGCTGACCGTCACCACGATCGCCAACACCGCGGCGAATCGGCGCTTCACGTTCGGGGTACGCGGGCGCGCCGGTGCCTGGCGCCATCAGGCCCAGGGCGGCCTGGCGTTCGTGGTGGGCCTGGGCCTGAGCAGCGCTGTCCTGGCCGGATTGCACGCCGCCGTCGCGGATCCGTCCCGAAGGGTCGAGGTGGCCGTGCTTGTCGGCGCCGGCGTGGTCGCCACCGTCGTGCGCTTTCTGCTGCTGCGGGTCTGGGTCTTTCGACGCCCTCCGGGCGCGACGGTGTCGGATGCACCCGCCTACGCGGCGGCAGCCGGCGCGACAGGCCCGAACGCGGCCACCGCTTCGGTGATTTCCATCACGTCGGCGAGCACGGCCGACAGCACGTCTCGTGAGGAGGACGCATGACCGCCGTGGTGGTTCCGCTGCCGATCCCCGCTCCCGGGGTCGGGGGCACGGTCGATCGCCCCTGGTACGTGCGACTGGTGCGCGGACGCGAGGCGGACGCGCCGTGGGTGCGCCCCGCGCTGCTCGTGCTGCTCGTCGGCACCGGCGTGCTCTACATCTGGGGTCTGGGCGCCTCCGGATGGGCCAACTCGTTCTACGCGGCGGCCGTTCAGGCGGGCACGGAGAGCTGGAAGGCGTTCTTCTTCGGCTCCTCCGACGCGGGCAACTCGATCACCGTCGACAAGACGCCGGCGGCGTTGTGGGTGATGGGCCTGTCCGCCCGGATCTTCGGGGTCAACGCGTGGAGCATCCTGATTCCGCAGGCGCTGGAGGGCGTGGCCACGGTCGGCGTGCTGTATCTGGCGATCCGGCGCCGTTTCCCGGCCTGGGCGGGCCTGTTGGGCGGGGCGGTGCTGGCGCTCACGCCGGTCGCGGCGTTGATGTTCCGGTTCAACAACCCGGACGCGCTGCTTGTGCTGCTGCTCACCGTCGCCGCGTACGCGCTGCTGCGGGCGCAGGAGAGCGGCGCCACCCGCTGGTTGGTTCTGGCCGGGGCGTGTGTGGGGGTCGGGTTCCTGGCCAAGATGCTTCAGGCGTTCCTGGTCGTGCCGGTGCTCGCGGCGGTGTACCTGGTCTCGGCGCCGGTCGGCTTTTGGCGGCGGGTGCGGCAACTGCTCTGGTCGGGGCTGGCGTTGCTGGTCGCGGGTGGGTGGTGGATCGTGATCGTGGAACTGTGGCCGGAATCCTCGCGCCCCTACATCGGCGGCTCGCAGCACAACTCGATCCTCGAACTGACGCTGGGCTACAACGGACTCGGTCGGCTCAACGGCGACGAGACCGGCAGCGTGGGCGGCGGTGGGCCCCGGGGCGGCGGTGGCTGGGGAGCCACCGGCTGGGACCGGATGTTCAACCCCGAAATGGGCGGCCAGATCTCGTGGTTGTTGCCCGCCGCGCTGATTCTTCTGGTGGTGGGCCTGTGGTCGACCCGCAGGGCACCGCGCACCGATCCCGCTCGGGCGGCGATCGTGTTGTGGGGCGGGTGGCTGCTGGGCACCGGGCTGACGTTCAGTTATATGGCGGGCATCTTCCACGCCTACTACACGATCGCCCTCGCACCGGCGATCGCGGCGCTGGTCGCGATGGGCGCGGCGCTGTTGTGGGAGCGGCGCCGGGTGTTGCGGGCGGCGGCGGTCGCGGCGCTCACCGTGGGGGCGAGCGCGTGGTGGTCGTACCACCTGCTGGGCCGTACGCCGGACTGGCATCCGTGGTTGCGGCACACCGTGCTGATCGGCGGAGTCGTCGGCGCGCTGGGTGTGTTCGCCGTCGCGCTCACCGCGTTGCGAGGGCTTGCGCCGGTGGCGGCCGGGGTGTCCACGCTGGCGTTGCTGGCCGGGCCGGCGGGCTATACCTGGGCCACCGTGGCCACCGCGCAGCGCGGGTCGATCCCGAGTGCGGGTCCGGCGGGGGCGGGCTTCGGGCGGGGGTTCCCGGGTGGGCCGGACGGTCCTGGGGGCTTGGGTGGGCCACGGGGCTTTCCGGGTGTGCCGCCCGGTCAGGTGCCGGGGCAGGTGCCGGGTGGTCGGGTGCCCGGCGGGCAACCCGGGGCCGGGGCGCAGGTGTTCCCCGGTGCTCCGGACGGCACCGGTCGTACCCGGGGGCAACGCCCGGGCGCGGGCGACGGCACCACCCCGCAGGACGGCGGGGGCACGGCACGCCGACCCGGCGGCGGCGCGGGCGGCGGCGGCATGGGCGGCCTGCTCAACGGCAGCACACCGGGCAAGGAGGTCGTCGCGACGCTGAAGCGGGACGCCGGCCGCTACACCTGGGTGGCCGCCTCCGTCGGCTCGAACAGCGCCTCCGGCTATCAACTGGCCACCGGCGACCCGGTGATGCCGATCGGCGGCTTCAACGGCAGTGACCCGTCGCCGACCCTGGACGAATTCCGCAAGCTGGTGCGAAACGGCCGGATCCACTACTTCATCGGCGGTGGGCTCGGCGGGATGCGCGGCATGGGCGGCAGCAACACCGCGCAGGAGATCGCGACCTGGGTCGAGCGCACGTTCACCGCGACCACCGTCGACGGCGTCACGCTCTACGACCTGACCGCGCCGGAAAGGAATGTTACCGACGAATCGTCACCAACCGCCTGACGGGTTGTCAATCGACCTGTCGCGTGCGGCAAACGGCGGGCCCGGATGATCCGTAGGATCCCTCCCCGTGACGATCAAGATGCGAAAGGTCGGGGCCGGGTTGATCGGCCTGCTGACGACCTTGGCTGTCGTGGGCGGTTCCGCGCCGTCCGCGATGGCCGACGAGACGAATTCGACCGCGCCGCCACCGAAGGTCGAGTTGATCCTCGACGTGAGCGGCTCGATGAAGGCCAACGACGCCGGCGGGATGACCCGCATCGACGCGGCGAAGAAGGCCTTCAACGAGGTCGTGGACGGCGTTCCGGAACCGGCCGACTTCGGCGTCCGGGTGCTGGGTGCGACCTACCCGGGCAACGACAAGGCCAAGGGGTGTGTCGACACCCAGCAGTTGGCCCCCGTCGGCAGACCCAACAAGGTCGTGATCAAGAACGAGATCGCCAAGCTGCAGCCGACCGGCTGGACGCCGATCGCGCTGTCGCTGCGCGAGGCCGCCAAGGACCTGGGCACCGGCACCGGTACCCGGCGCATCGTGTTGATCACCGACGGCGAGGAGACCTGCGCGCCGCCCGACCCGTGCGACGTGGCCCGCGAGTTGGCCGCCTCCGGCCTCAACCTCGTGGTGGACACCCTCGGTCTGGTGCCCGACGAGAACACCCGCCGGCAGCTGTCCTGCATCGCCGAGGCCACCGGCGGTACGTACACCTCGGTGCTGAACGCCGACGAGCTGTCGCAGAAGGTCCAGCAGATCGTCAAGCGCGCGGTGCGCGAGGTGGACGAGACGCCCGCTCCGGTCAAGGGCAGCCCGAACGGCTGCCAGGACGCCCCGCTGCTCGGCCCCGGGGTGTACAGCGACCGCGAGGAGTTCGGCCAACACCTCTGGTACAAGGTCCCGGTCAAGCCGAACCAGGAGTTGCGGACCACCGCGACGGTCGGCGCCGACCGCAAGGTGGCGCGCGACTACGACGTGACGGTCACCGCGTTCGGCGAGGACGGCCGCGAGCTGGTCGGCAACGCCGGTGCGGGCAACGGCCGTACGGACGTGCAGTCCGCCGGGTTCCGCTACCCGTACAAGACGGACAAGGACCACGCGAAGACGAAGACGGTCTGTCTGGTCGTCACCAACGCGTTCGCCGCGCAGCCGAACGTGGCCACCAAGCCCGGTCTGCCGCTGGAGTTGACGGTGGACCTGGTCAAGGCCACCGACAGCAAGGCGGCGAATGTGCACGGTCTGGGCCGCGGTTGGGTGTTCCTGGGTGTGCTCGCCGGATTCGGCCTGATCTCGGGCCTGTTGGCGGGCTGGCTGCGCCGGGCGTTCAAGGCTCTCGGGAAGGCGATGTCATGACGGCGATCCGTACGATGAGGCGGGCACTCGCGGCGGTCGCCGCGGCGTTCGTCGGGGTGACGTTGTTCGCGGGCGCGGCGGCGGCCGATCAGGACGTGCCGCCGGGGACGACGTTCCTGGCCGCGGGCACGCTCAAGTTGGGTGAGGACGCGCGCTGGTCGGCGTCCGAGGGCGAGTACCTGTACTGGCAGTTCCCGGCCAAGGCGGGCAAGGAGATCCACGCCAAGGTCGATCTCGACCTGGCGTCGGGCAACGCCCGCTCCGGCCCGGTGACCTACCGGATCGAGATATACGACGGCCTGCGTCGGCGCCAGCCGTGCGTCGAGGGCAAGCAGGTCGCCACCGCGCAGAAGGCCGACACCAAGCTCGCGCTCACGTGCGTGCCGAGGGTGGTGCGCGACTGGGCCGAGCCGTGGTCGACCGACCCGCTGCCCGGGATGTACTTCGTCCGGATCGCCGCGATGGACGTGCCCGACCTGGACGCGGGCGCCGCGGTCAAGGTGGCGGTGCGGGTGGACACCAAGGACGGCGACGACCAGGTGCCGACCTCGGACCGCAAGCTGGCCGATCCGCTGGTGCCGATCACCAAGGCCGGCGCGGTGCTCAAGAGCGGGCAGACCGCGGACACCCGGTCGGTCGCGTGGGACCAGGAAGAGGACCACTGGTACCAGTGGGACTGGATGGACGGGCCGAACGCGCGGTGGTTCTGGACGGCGATGGCGACGTTCGTCGCGGTCGTGTTCGGGATCCTGGGCTACCAGCTCACCCGGAAGAAGCGGCACTGGTTCAGCTGATCCCGGCCGTGTTACCGCGTGGCGAACCGCCCC
>NZ_JBHTVA010000007.1:136121-223018 GCF_042793325.1 Embleya sp. NPDC056575 | reverse complement strand
GGCCCGTGGCGCCATTGCCACGGGCCCGCCTCGGCGGTAGGGCGTCAGGATCGGCGCGGCGGGCCGAACCAGGTGGTGAGGGCCCGGCGCAGGGCCCGGGTGTCCGGGTCGGCGTCCGGGTCGGCCCCCCAGGCGACGTGGCCGTCGGGGCGGATCAGCAGCGCGGCCGGGGCGGCGACCTCGCTGCCGGGCGGGACGGGCCAGTACTCGTCCGCGCTCCGGGCCTCGACCAGGTCGACCCGATCCGACCAGTCCCGGACCACCTCCGCCAACTCCTCGCCGCCCCGCAGATCGAGCAGGACCGGGCGGGCGGCGTGCAACAACTCGTGGATCCGGCCGACGCCCTCGGACGTCTTGAGGTCGGCGTCGGGGACCCGCCGGCCCACCAGCGCGTGGTCCCCGTCGATCGGATACCGGATGTCCAGCGCCGTGAGCATGGCGCACAGATGCCGGTTGACGTCGTCGAACACGATGAGCGAGCCGAACACGTCGCGCAGCGCGTCCGTTTGCGGACCGGGTCGGGTCAGGGCCGACTGCGCCCGGGTGTTGTGCAGCACCCGCTCCGCGACCGGGTGGCGTTCGTCGTGGTAGGTGTCCAACAACTGCTCCGGCGCCCGGCCCAGTACCACCGAGGCGAGCTTCCAGCCGAGGTTGACCGCGTCCTGTACGCCCACGTTCAGTCCCTGCCCGCCGGCCGGGAAGTGGATGTGCGCGGCGTCGCCCGCGAGCAGCACCCGGCCGACCCGGTAGCGGGCCGCCTGCCGCGCGGCATCGCCGAACCGGGAGATCCACCGGGGGTTGCGCATGCCGTAGTCGGTGCCCGCGAGCTTGATCAGCGAGTCACGGAGCTGCTCGAACGTCGCCGGTTCGTCGCGATCCGCGACCCGGTCGTACGCGGACGTGATCACCCGGTACCAGCCCGGCTCGAAGCCGATCACCGAGAACTCGCCCTCCGGGCGACGCCGCGCCCAGATGTACTCCTCGTCCAGATCCGGGAGTTCGACGTCGCCGATCAGCGCGGTCATGGTGGCCGGCGTGCCGGGGAAGTCGATGCCGGCCAGCTTGCGCACCGTGCTGCGCCCGCCGTCGCAGCCCACCAGCCAGCGGGCGCGCAGCGTCGCGGACTCGTCCGTACCCAGCTCGACGCTCACCCCGGACTCGTCCTGGCGCAGCCCGGTCACCTCGGCCGATCGCCGCACCCGCACCCCGAGTTCGTCCGCCCACTCCTCCAGCAGCCGCTCGATGGTGGACTGCGTGATCATCAGCGGCAGGGGGTGCCGGGACTCGGACTCGTCGAAGTCCAGCCAGATGCCGGAGAAGTGGCCCACCGACTGGAGTTCGCCGAGCGCCAGGAACCGGTCCAGCACCCCGCGCTGGTCCAACACCTCCAGGGTGCGGGAGTGCATCCCGCCGGCGCGCGCCTCGCCCGTGCGGTCCGCGCGCCGCTCGACCACCGCCACGTCGACGCCCGCCAGCCGCAGTTCGCAGGCGAGCATCAAGCCCGTCGGCCCGGCGCCCGCGATCACCACGTCCGCGTCCATGCCGGTGTGTGCCACGTCGTCTCCCCCTGATATCACTGCGTCTCCAACCGGTCAGAGCGGGTTCACGCGGTACATCGGGAAGTACGACCCGATCCGGGCGTTCGCGTAGTCGTCGGCCAGCTCCGGCACCCGGTCGAAGTCGTAGATCACGTCGGACCCCTTCGGCGCGATCCAGCCCTCGGCCTCCTGGAAGTCGCGGATGCCCGGCGAGTCCGGCAGACGCCAGACGTGCGTGTTGATGAGCAGGTGCCGGCCGATGCTCTCCGCGCCGCGCAGATGCGACAGGCGCATCCCCGCCTTCCAGCCGCACGTGGTGACGACTCCCTCGCGGGCCAGCGCGGTCAGGGTGATGTCGTACAGGGGCTCGCCGATGTTGTCCACGAAGATCGCGACCCCGTGGCCGTCGCTGAGTTCGTTCACCAGCTCCAGGAACTCCCGCACCGACGTGCGCCGTCGCTGGTGCCGCTCGCGGTCCGTGCGTTCGGCGCGGGTGGGCAGCGAGAGGGCGGGGAACCGGCGGCGATCCACCGGGGTGATGCCGTTCTCGCGCAGGAAGGCGATCCGGTCGTCCGAGCCCGCCGTCATCGCCACCCGGAACCCGGCCCGCTTGGCCAGCATCAGTTCGGCGAAGGCCACGCCGCCGCCCCAGCCGAAGACCAGATGGTTCGCGGGGTCGTCTTCGGCCACCTGGGTGCGCCAACACCCGTACGCCTTCTGCCAGTTGTCCCACGCGGTGAAGTACCGCCCGTATGTGGTCCACTGCGGCAGCGAGTAGGCCGTACCGTCGGGGATGGGCAGCAGCAGCCGGGCGTCCATCTTCGTCCGCTTGGCCAGCAGGCCGATTGTGTGGGGACAGTCGTAGGCGTAGGCCAGTTCGGCGTAGCCGAAGCGGTCGAGCTTGCCGAACGGCATGAGCAGGCACAGGTCCCCTTCGCGGACCCGCACGTCCCGGCCGGCGGCGTTCACGTCGAGCACGCGCACCACGCCCAGGTTGCCCAGGACCACCGCGTCCTCACCGCGACTGCTGCACACGTCGATCGGTGAACGGGTCAGCGCGTGGTCCATGTTGGCCTCCCAGGAGCAGAGGATCGGCTCCACCAGCGCCTCACCCTCCTCCAGCGGGCCGAAGGCGAACCGATCGCGTTGCAACGCGCTCCCGGGACTGCCGTCGTGCGCACCGGTCATCGCACCGGAGCGCAGGACCCAGGCATCTGGCGAGTAGATGACAACCTCCTGTGATCGACTGTGTTGGCGAAGCCTGAAGCTCTAGAGGTCCACCCGGTAGCCCACCGACACCCCGCCCCATGCCTCGCCCGCGCCGTAGGCCACCGCTCCGAGTCGGCCCGCGGTGGGCAGGGATCCGGCCGTCAGTTCCTCGGCGAAGGCCAGTGGGATCGTCGCGGACGACGTGTTCCCGGAGTGCTCGATCCGATTCACGAACGGCACGCCGAGATGGGTGGTGAAGGTGCGGACCTGCTCCAGGATGCGGCCGTTCGCCTGGTGGCCGACCACGACGGTCGGCGCCGGACCGTGGTCGAAGAGATACTGCGCCGACTCCGTCATCCGGCGCACGGCGCGGTCGTACACCTGCATCCCGTCCAGGTGGATGCCGCCGCCGTCGAGTTCGCGCATCAGCGCCTCCTGGGCGCCGTCGCAGCCGGCCACCTGGCGAAATCCCTCGAACTCCGGGCGATCCGTGAGCAGTACGGCCGCGGCGCCGTCGGCGAAGATGCACGCCGTCTGCCGGTCCGTCCGGTCCACCATCCGGGACATGGCCTCCACCGAGCACAGCAGGACCGACCGCGCCGATCCCGCGTCGCACAACGAGAGCCCGGTGACCAGGCCGTAGACGAAGCCGCAACAGGCCGCGTTCATGTCGAACGTCAGCACCGAGGGCCCCAGCCCGACGAGTTGTGCGACCTTCTGCGCGATCCCGGGAACGCGCTGCGGCGACGAGGTGCTGACCACGATCAGGGCGCCGATCTCGGAGGAGTCCGCCATCGCCGTCACGATCGGTACGCACGCCTCCGCCGCCACCTCCGCCAACGGGGTCTCGTCCGGCAGCCAGGAGCGGGACGCGATGCCGCTGCGGCGCCGGATCCACTCGTCGGTGAGGCCGATCGACGTGAAGTGCTCGTTGTCGATCGTTCGGCCCGGCTTGGCGGTGGCGATGTCGACGATGCCCGCGCTCATCCCCGGTTCGCCAACTTCACGAAATAGGTGGTGAAATCGTCCAGGAAGGCGAAGCCCGCGGTCTCCTTCAGGTCGCCCTTGACCTGGAGCTCGCTCTCCAACTGCTGGTGCAACTCGACCAGGTCGAGGGAGTCGAGGTCGAGGTCGGCGATCGGCCGGGCGAGGTCGTCGGGACCCAACCCCGGGTCGCGCTCGCGCAGTTTGGCCAGCATGGTGTCCGCGATCCGGCTCTCGATGTCGCTCATGTCCTTCTCCGTTCTCCGTCCCCGGGGGGAACTACTCGGCCGCCAACCGGTACAGCACCTCGCCGGACTTGAGGATCGTGCCCACCGTCGCGGCGTGGGCCGTGATCCGTCCGCCGCGTTCCGCCTCGATCTCGGTACTGGCCTTGTCGGTCTCCACGACCGCGATCACGTCGCCGCGCTCGACCCGGTCGCCGACACCGGCGACCCACTCGATCAGCAGGGCCTCGCCGAGACCGTGGCCGAAGCCGGGAACCGGCATGTCCTCGGAGGAGTCGCTCACTTCGTCATCACCAGCACCTCGTCCTTGATCTCCTGCACACCGATCAGGTATTCGCTCTCGAAGTTCGCCGGGGGATAGATGCGGCGTTCGGGGGCCAGTCGGCGGATCGGGGCCCGGAGCGTGTCGAAGCCGCGCTCGGCCACCTCCGCGGCGATCTCGGCGCCGATGCCCACGTCCTTCGATCCCTCGTGCACGATCAGCAGCCGCCCGGTGCGGGTCACCGACTCCAGGACCGTGTCCATGTCGAGCGGGGCCACCCAGCGCAGGTCCACCACCTCGACGTCGACATCGGGGGCGAGGTCGTGCGCCGCCTCCAGTACCTCGTGGGTGATCGCGCCGAACGTGGCGATCGTCAGTTCCGTGCCGCGCCGGACGATCCGGGCCGCGGTCGGCGACCGCGCCGGCTCGGGGTCGCGCACGGGTGTGTCCCGCCGCCAGTACAGCCGGATCGGCTCGTACACCACCACGGGCGAGCCGAGCGTCACCGCGTGGCGCAACACCTGGTCGGCGTCCTCGCCGGTGGACGGGCACGCCACCGAGATGCCCGGGTAGCGGGCGAACAGCGCCTCGTTGGACTCGCTGTGGTGCTCGACGCCCCGGAAGCCCCCGCCGGTGGGGATGCGCACCACCAGGCTCGGGCTCACCTGCCCGTTCCACCGGTAGCCGATCCGGGACGCCTGGGTCACCAGCTGGTTGACCGCGGGATAGGTGAACCCGTCGAACTGGATCTCGCAGATCGGCACGAGACCGCTCATCGTCATGCCGACGGCCTGGCCCACGATGGTGGACTCGGCCAGCAGCGCGTCGCGTACCCGCTCCGCGCCGAAGCGCTCCCGCAGGCCCCGGGTCACCCGGAACACGCCGCCGAGGCGGCCGATGTCCTCGCCGAGAAGCAGCAGTGCCGGCTCGTGTTCGAGCAGGTCGGCAAGGGTCGCGTTGATCGACTCCGCGAAGGTGGGGGTCCGCACGGTGCTCGTCTCGACGGTGCTCGTCACGCGTACTCCTTCATCAACCGTTCGCGCATCTCCCGTACCTCGGTCTCGACACCCTCGAGCCACGCGGCGTCCACCACGCCCAGGCCGTTCAGCCGGGCCGCGTACGAGGTCACCGGATCCGCGGCCAGGCTGCGCGCGATGTCGTCGCGGGTGCGGTAGACCTCCTGCGAGTCGGTGGTCGTGTGGCCGCGGATGCGGCCGACCTGGATCTCGACCAGATAGGGCGCGCGTTCGCCGCGAATGTGGGCGGCGGCCCGCGAGCACGCGGAGAACACGGTTTCCGGATCCCGACCCGAGATTCGGACCGACTCGATCCCGAAGCCCCGGGCCCGCTCGGCCACCGAGGTGCGCATCTGCTCCTCGGCCGGCTTCGAGATGGCCCAGCCGTTGTTCTGGCACACGAACAGCACGGACGCCGACTCCACGGCGGCCAGGTTCAGCGCCTCCGACATGTCGCCCTCGCTGGTGGCCCCGTCGCCCACGTAGACGACGACGAAGTCCTCCCGCCCCTGGAGGCGTTGCCCGATCGAATAGCCCACCCCGTGCAGGGTCTGCGCGGCCAGGACCAGCGTGTAGGGGAAGAACCGCAACCGAAACGGATCCCAGCCGCAGAAGGTGCGGCCGGCCCACTGCGCCAGCAACTCGTCCGGCGCCACGCCCCGAAGCAGTGCGATGGCGTGCTCGCGGTAGGTGGGAAAGACCGTTGCCTCGGGGCCCACGGCGAGCGCGGAGCCCACCTGCGCGGCCTCGTGCCCCTGCCCCGAAGCCCACAGGATGAGCCCGCCCTGCTTCTGGAGCCGATGCGCCTCCTCGTCGAGACCTCTCGCCACGAGCATGTGGCGCAACAACGACCGCCGTGTGTCGTCGTGCAATTCGGTCGCGTACTCGTACTCGGATTCCGACTTCAAGACCATGGATCACCAGCCGTAGGTTCGTCGATGAGCTTTCTGTCGTCGTATCGCGGTATCGCGCGCAACATCCCGGCGACCTCCGGGTGACGGCGAACCGTACGTCGGCGGTCGGGGTGCGGCTTTTCCGGCATTTCCCCGCCCGGGAGATCGGGCCTCGGCGGGCCGACCGCGCAGACCCGTAATCGACTGCGCGCTCTCGATCGCCTCCGGGGAGGAGATTGGCAGAACCCGAATTCGAGCAGACCCGTCCACGGGCCGATGCCCGGTCATGGTGGCACAGAACTCGGTGGGGTACAGGCCCGATGGATGCCCGGGAGGTCGTCGCTCCCGCAGCCCCTGTTCGGCGCGCCCGTCGCCATTGTGACGTGGGCGGTCGGGTCCTACGGTGTGGCCTCGGAACCGCGATGCGGCCGGCGGATGCCGGGTGTCCCGTCGACGGGACGACGCCGAACGGTGAACCCGCGTCCCGGCCCGCGACGAGCGATATCGAGTCGCCCGGCGACGGGCGAGGGTTGTGAAATGGTGTGCGCCTCGGCCGAATTGCCCACCGTGTCGCCCCATGATCACCCGGGGCGGCTCGGTCGCGGCATTCATCGATTCCCAGTTGTGACGCGACGATTAAGGATGGTGCCCGTGAGCACGAACCCCTTCGACGACGAGGACGGCCGTTTCCAGGTCCTGGTCAACGCCGAGGAACAGCACTCCCTGTGGCCGGTGTTCGCCGACGTCCCGGAGGGCTGGCGGGTGGTCTTCGGCGAGGCGAGCCGGGCCGAATGCCTGGAATACGTCGAGCGGAACTGGACCGACCTGCGCCCGAAGAGCCTGCGGGAGGCCATGGCGGCGGACCGGTGATCCTGCGGGGAAAGCGGGTCGCCCTGCCACCGAATCCCGTCGTGCACCGGCAATTCGAGGCGCACGCGCGGACCACCCCCGACGCCGTCGCCGTGCGCTGGGCCGACCGGGAGGTGACGTACGCCGAACTCGACGCGCGCGCCAACCGGTTCGCCCGCCTGCTGCTCGCGCGCGGACACGGCCGGGGCGCGAAGGTCGGCCTGTGCCTCGACTACTCGATCGACCTGCTCGTCGCCATCCTCGGCACGCTCAAGGCGGGCGCGGCCTACGTCCCGCTCGACCCGGCCTACCCGGAGGCGCGACTGCGGCTGCTGCTGGGCCAGGTCCCCGATCTCGCCATGATCGTGGCCTCCCCGGCGACGTTCGCCCACGTCGAGTCGGCGTCCGTCGAGGTCGTCGTCTTCGAGGAGCTGGCCGACTACCTCGCCGGGCTCGCCGGCACCGCCCCCGACGTCGCGGTCACCGGGGACGACGTGTGCTACGCGGTCTTCACGTCCGGGTCCACCGGTACGCCGAAGCTGACCGCGGTGCGGCACGAGGGCTGGTTCAACCTGTTGAACTGGCTGATGCTCGAATACGGCCTGAACCGCGAGTCGGACAACCTGGTGGTCAGCGCGTTCGGGTTCGACCTGTCGCAACGCAGCCTGATGATGCCGCTGTTCTGCGGCGCCACCCAACACCTTTTGGCCAGCCGCAACTTCGATGCCGCCATGGCCTATCGGCTGCTGAACCGACACGGGATCCGGGTCGTGCACTGCGCCTCCAGCACGCTGTATCTGCTGGTGGACTGGGAGACGGCGCGCAAGGGCGACGCGCTGACCCGGCTGGACTACGTGATCTTCGGCGGCGAGCCGCTGCACGTGGAGCGGCTCGCGCACTGGATGCGACGCGAGGGCAACACCTGCACCCTCCTGCACCAGTACGGGGTCGCCGAGTGCACCGACGTCGCGTCGTCGTACGACCTGGCCGACTACCGGCCGGGTGAACACGACATCGCACCCGTCGGCAGACCGGCGTACAACACCGACCTGCACATCGTCGACGAGCGCATGCGGGGCGTCGCGGCGGGCGAGTACGGCGAGATCCTGATCGCCGGCACCAGCGTCGGCGCGGGCTACCTCAACGGCACCGGGCCCGAATCCGAACGGTTCACCACGATCGAGGTGGACGGCGAACCGCGCCGGGTGTACCGCACGGGCGACCGCGGCCACGTCGACTCGAACGGCGATCTGGTCATCGCCGGCCGGATGGACGCGCAGGTCAAGGTGCGCGGGATGCGCATCGACCCCACCGACATCGAGCGTGCGCTCGGCCGGCTGCCCGGCGTCCGGCAGGCCGCCGTGGCGGTCGCGCACACCGACTCGGGCGACGTCGAGCTGATCGCGTTCCTCGTCCCGATCGGCGACGACCTCGCCGAGGACGACGTGCGCGCCGGTCTTTTGGCGACGTTGCCGCGAAACATGGTTCCGGCCCGGTTCGTCAACACCGCGCGGATTCCGCTGAGTCCGCACGGGAAGGTGGATCGGCCGGCGCTGGTCCGGGAGTTCCGGAGGAATTTCGCCGACAGCGGCACCCCGGCATAGTCGACGGACCTTGATGACAACCGAGAGGACCTGTGATGATTGCCGAAAGAGTGCTGTCCATCTGGCGTCGGGAACTCCGGCGCGACGACATTTCCGTCGACGACAATTTCTTCACCCTCGGCGGCCAATCCGTGATTATGGCCGGGATTCAGGGTGCGTTCATCGAGGAGCTGGACGTCGAGGTTCCGATGGACCAGTTGTTCCTCAATCCGACGGTGTCGTCGATCTCCGCGTACATCGAATCCATGGGCGCGACGACCTCATAGCGTCACCCGGTCGTTCCGGCGGCCACGACGACTTTCCGGCTGCGGCCGCTTCGGGATCCAGATAACCACCAAGTGAGAGAGGCACCATGTACGACGTCATTGTCATCGGTGCCCGTTGCGCGGGTTCGCCAGCGGCCATGTTGTTCGCGCGTCAAGGATATCGAGTCCTGCTCCTGGAGAAGGCACGATTCCCCCTGGACACGCTGTCCTCGCATTACATCCACCAGCCGGGAGTGGCGCTGCTCGGTCGCTGGGGGCTGCTCGACGACCTCCGCGCCGCGGGTTGCCCGCCGATCAACCACGAGAGCTACGACGGGCCCGGGGTGCGACTGGACGGCTTCTCGCTGCCGGTCGACGGCTACCGGACGACCTACGCGCCCAGGCGGTTCGTACTCGACCCGATCCTGGCGCGGGGAGCGGTGGCGTCGGGTGTGGACTTCCGGGAGTCCTGCGCGGTCACCGACCTGATCTTCGAAGACGATCGGGTGGTCGGGGTGCGGTACACCACGCCCGAGGGCACCGAGGCAACGGACCGGGCCCGGCTGGTGATCGGCGCGGACGGCATGCGCTCGCTGGTGGCCCGCAAGGTCGGCGCCCAAAACGTCGTCGAGCACCCGCGGGCGACCTGCGTCTACTACAGCTACTGGGCCGATGTGCCGTCGAGCTTCGAGCTGTTCGAGCGGCCGGGGCGCTGGATCGCCGCCATCCCGACCAACGACGACCTCACGCTGATCATGACCTACTTCCCGCAGGACGAGTTCCCCACCGTCCGCACCGCGGTGGAGCCCGCCTACCTGGAGGCCGTCCGCACCACCAACCCCGTGCTGTTCGAGCGGATGGCGGCGGGCAAGCGCGTGGAGCAGATGTACGGCACGGGGCACCAGGAGAACTACTTCCGCAAGGCATACGGGCCCGGGTGGGTCCTGCTGGGCGACGCGGTGCACCACAAGGACTCGATCACCGCCCGCGGGATCACCGACGCCTTCATCCAGGCTCAGACGCTCGTCGACCACATCGGCGACGGCCTGCACGACGACGCCGTGCTCAAGCGGGCGTTGCGGCGTTACGAGAACGACCTGAACAACAACTTCCTCAACCTCTACCAGGGCGTGCTCAACGTGGCCGAGCTCAAGCCCGAGGGGCGCACGGAGATGTTGCGCAAACTGGTCGGCCACCAGGACCTGATCGACCGCTACTTCTCCACGGTCTCGGGTGCGTGCTCCCTCGACGACTTCTATAACGCCGACCTCTTGACGGTGCTCGATCAGAACTGAGTGGCGGATTGCTCCTGTGTAGTTCCGCTGATTTGGAGACACAATGATTCCGTTGTCGTTCGCGCAGCGTCGGCTGTGGTTCGTGGACCGCTTCGAAGGCCCCTCGCCGACCTACAACGGCGCGTTCGCGCTGCGGCTGACCGGCGAACTGGACGTTGCCGCACTGGAGTCGGCGCTTCGCGACGTCGTCGACAGGCACGAGGTCCTGCGCACGGTGATCGTCGAGGACGACGACGGGGTCCCCCATCAGGTGGTGCTGCCCGCCGATCACGAGCCGTTTCGCCTGCCGGTCGTCGAGGTCGCCGAGGAGGGGCGGGCGGCGGCGGTCGACGCGGTGGCCACGAAGTGCTTCGACCTGGCGGCCGACGTGCCGATCCGGGCCGAGTTGGTGCGGTGCGGACCGCGCGAACACACGCTGGTGGTGGTGGCGCACCACATCGCCGTGGACGGGGAGTCGTTCGGGCCGCTGTTCCGCGACCTGACCACGGCCTTCGCGGCGCGTCGCGCGGGCGCGGCACCGGTGTGGGAGGCGCTGCCGGTGCAGTACGCGGACTACACGCTGTGGCAGCGCGACGTGCTCGGCGAGGAGTCCGACCCGGAGAGCCTGGCGGCCCGGCAACTGGCCTACTGGCGCGAGGGGTTGGCCGACATGGCGCAGCCGCTGGCGCTGCCCACGGACCGGCCGCGGCCGCGGATGATGAGCGCGCGCGGCGACGCGGTCGGGTTCGCCATCGACCCCGACCTGCTCCGCTCCGTGGAGAAGCTGGCCGCGCAGGCGGACACCACGGTCTCGATGGTCATGCACTCCGCGCTCGCGGTGCTGCTGCACCACCTCGGCTGCGGCGACGACGTGCCCATCGGCGCCCCGATCGCGGGCCGCACCGACGAGGAACTGCGGGACCTGGTCGGCTTCTTCGTCAACACCTGGGTGCTGCGCGTCGACCTGTCCGGGAACCCGACCTTCGGCGAACTGCTGGGGCGGGTGCGGGATCGGGCGCTGGCCGCCTACGACAACCAGGACATGCCGTTCGAGCGGCTGGTGGAACTGCTCAACCCGGACCGGTCCACCGCCTACAACCCGTTCTTCCAGGTGATGCTCTCCTGGCAGCCGCCGGTGCCGGCGCTGACCATCCCCGGTCTGGAGGTGCGCGCCGAGCGGCTGGAGACCCGAACCGCCAAGTTCGACCTGTTCTTCGACCTGCTCCCCGACGCCTCGGGCGGGGCGCGGTGCCGACTGGAGTACCGCACCGACCTGTTCGACCGGGACACGGTCGAAACCCTCGCGGGGCGGTTCGTGCGCGTGCTGGGCCGACTCGCCGCCGACGCGGAGCGCGGGATCGGCGGGATCGACGTGCTGGACGAGGCCGAGCGGGAGCGGCTGCTCGGCACGTTCAACGACACCGCCACGACCCCGACCGCGCTGACCGTCCCGGAGCTGTTCGAAACCCAGGTGGCGACGACACCGGACGCCCCGGCGATCGTGTGCGACGAGCGCACGCTGACCTATCGCGAACTGGACGAGCGGGCCAACGCCGTCGCGTGGGAGCTGATCCGGCGCGGCGCCGGGCCCGAGGACCTGGTGGTGCTGGCCCTGCCGCGCACCGAGGACCTGGTGGTCGGCCTGCTCGGGATCCTCAAGTCCGGTGCCGGATACGTGCCGATGGACCCGCAGTACCTGGGCGGGCGGGCGCAGACGGTGCTCGCCGAGGCCGGGCCGCGATTCGCGGTCACCGACACGCGGACGTGGCCCAACATGCCGGCCAACGACATCTCGACCGTGGACCTGGACCGGCGGGCGCAGTGGGACACGCCCGCGGGGGCGCCGGACGACGCGCGCCGGATCTCGCCGTTGGCGCCGGACCACCTGGCGTACGTGATGTACACCTCCGGTTCCACCGGCAAGCCCAAGGGTGCCGCGATCACCCACCGCAACGTGGTCAACGGCGTGCGGGAGCTGGTCCGCGTGCTGGACGCGCCGCCCGGATGGCGGATGTTGGCCGGCACCTCGGTCAACTTCGACGTCTCGGTCTTCGAACTGCTGACCACCCTGTCCACCGGCGGCACGGCCGAGGTGGTGCCCAACGCGCTGGCCCTGGCCGAACGGCCCGGCTGGGCGGGCCACGTGATCAGCGCGGTCCCCTCGGTGCTCGGCGAGCTGGTCGGCCACCTGGAGAAGACCACCGACGTGCGCACGGTCGTCTTCGCGGGCGACATCCTCCCGGCCCGGCTGGTACGCCAGGTGCGCGAGGCGCTGCCCGGTGTGCAGGTCGTCAACTCCTATGGGCAGAGCGAGAGTTTCTACGCCACCACGTTCTCCCTCGGCGGATCCGAGGAGTGGACGGACGGCGAGGTCGCGCCGATCGGCACCCCCCTGGGCAACATGCGCGCCTACGTGCTCGGCCCGGGACTCGCCCCGGTGCCGCAGGGCGTGGTCGGCGAGTTGTACGTGGTGGGCACCTGCCTCGGGCGCGGCTACCACGGCCGCCCGGGCCTGACCGCCGAGCGGTTCGTGGCCAACCCGTTCGGCCCGGCGGGCGAGCGCATGTATCGCACCGGCGACCTGGCCCGGTGGAACGCGCGCGGGCAGCTGGAATGCCTGGGGCGCGGCGACGGCCAGGTGAAGGTGCGCGGCTTCCGGATCGAGACCGCCGAGGTCGAGGCGGCCTGCGCGGCGCACCCCGGGATCGGCGAGGCGGTGGTGGTCGCCCGCGAGGTGCCCGGCGGCGGCCGTCGACTGGTCGCGTACGTGGTGCACACCGAAGGCGAACGTGTCGGCGACGACGGCGCCGGCGGCATCGGCGACGTGGACGTACAGTCCGGTGCCTCGGCCGCCGAGCTGCGCAGGTTCGTCGCGGCCCGGCTGCCCGACTACATGGTGCCGTCGGCCTTCGTGGTGCTCGGCCGCATGCCGCTGGGACCGACCGGCAAACTGGATCGCTCGGCGCTGCCCGAACCGGAGTTCGTCGGCGAGACCTACCGGGAACCGCGCACCGAGGCCGAGGCGATCATCGCCGCGGCATACGCGGACGTGCTCGGCGTGGAGCGCGTCGGCATCGACGACGACTTCTTCGCGGTCGGCGGGGACAGCCTGCGCTCGATCCAGGTGGTGGCCCGGACCCGGGCCCGGGGCCTGGAGCTGACCACGCGGGAGATCTTCGAGTGCCGTACGGCGGCCCGACTCGCCGAGGTGGCGACCGCGCGACGGGACACGATCCCGGTGCTCGCGGAGCACGAGGGCGGCGGCGTCGGCCCGATGCCGTTGCAGCCGGTGGCCCGGCAGGTGTTCGAACACGGCGGCGGGATCGACCGGTTCGCCATGTCGATCGCCCTGGAACTGCCCGCCGGCATCGACGAGAGCGGCCTGGCGGCGACGCTGGACGCGGTACTGGACCGGCACGACCTGCTGCGCGCGCGACTGGTGCGCGACGACGACGAATCCTCCCTCGTGGTCCGCCCGCGGGGCGCGGTGCGGGCGGCGGAGTTGATCCGCCGGGTTCCGTGCGACGGCCGGTGGGACGAGCCGAAGCTGCTCGACCTGGCGCGGACGGAACTGGACGAGGCGACCGGACGCCTGGACCCGCGGGCCGGGACCATGGCGGACTTCGTCTGGTTCGCCGCCGAGTCGGGCGCCGGCCGACTGCTCGTGGTGCTGCACCACCTCGTGGTGGACGGCGTGTCCTGGCGGATCCTGATGGCCGACCTCGCCGAGGCGTGGCAGCAGGTCCGCTCCGGCCGCACGCCCGAACTGCCCGCCGTCGGCACCTCGGCCCGCCGCTGGGCGTCGGCCCTGGCGGACGAGGCGCTGAGTCCGGAGCGGGAAGCCGAACTGGCGTTTTGGCGCGACATGTTGGAGGCGCCGAACCCCCCGCTGGGCACCCGCGCGTTCGACCCCGCGGTGGATGTGATGGCCACGCTCGACAGCGTCCGGGTGCAGGTGCCCGCCGACGTCACCGAGGCGGTGCTGACCACGCTCCCCGCGGCCTTCAAGGGCACCGGGACCGATGTACTGCTCGCCGCGCTCGCCCTGGCGGTCAACCGGTGGCAGGGCGCGGAGCGCTCCACCCTGGTCCGGTTGGAGGGACACGGCCGCGAGGAGGACGTGGTCCCCGGCGCCGACCTGTCGCGCACCGTCGGCTGGTTCACCAGCATGTATCCGGCCCGGGTCGACGTGCGGGGCGTGGACCCGGCCGAGGTGTCGGCCGGCGGTTCCGCCGTCGCGCGGGCGATCAAGCTGGTCAAGGAGCAGCTGCGCGCCATCCCCGACAAGGGCGTGGGATTCGCCCTGCTGCGTCACCTCAACCCGGAGACCGCCGAACAACTGGCCGAACTCCCGGTGCCGCAGATCGGGTTCAACTACCTCGGCCGGGTCTCCGACGCCGACGTGCCCGAACACCTGCGCGCGCAGGGGTGGGGACCGGCGTCGTCCTGGTCCGCCGAACTGGTCCCGACACCCGACCCGGACCTGCCCGCGCTGTCCGCCCTGGAGGTCAGCGCGGTCGCCACCGACACCCCCGACGGCACCCGACTGCAGGCCGCCCTCATGTTCCCCACCGGGCTGCTCACCCGCGAACGCGTCGCCGAACTGGCCGAGCTGTGGGTGGAGATGTTGCGCGGGATGGCCGCGCACGCCGCGCAGTCGGCGATCGGCGGCCTGACGCCGTCGGACAACCCGCTGGTCACGGTGGGACAGGACGAGATCGAGACCTGGGAGGAGCGCTACGGCCGACTGGCCGAGGTGTGGCCGATGCCCCCGTCGCAGTCCGGCATCCTGTTCCAGGCGGCGCTCGCCGACGGCTCCTTCGACGTCTACCACATGCAGTTCGTGCTGCACCTGTCCGGGCACGTGGACCCGGAGCGCACCCGGGCGGCCGGGCAGGCACTGCTCTCCCGCTACCCGAACCTGCGCTCCGCGTTCCTGACCGGAGCCGGCGGCGAGCCGATCCAGGTCGTGCCGGAACACGTCGACATCCCCTGGCGGCACATCGACCTGACCGACCGCGACGAGGCCGAACAGGATGCCGAGCTGGACCGGTTCCTCGCCGCGGACCGGGTCGACCAACTCGATCCCGTCCGGCCGCCGCTGCTGCGCCTGGCCCTGCTCACCTGCGGGCCGAAGCGGGCCAAGCTGGTGATCACGGCGCACCACGCGCTGTTCGACGGCTGGTCGTCGCCGTCGGTGATCACGGACCTGATCCGGCTCTACTCCGGCGCCCACGAGATGACGCCGGTCCGCGGCTACGGCGATTACCTGGCCTGGCTGGCCGCGCGGGACCGGGAGGCGTCGGCCGCCGCGTGGGCCGCGGAGCTGGCCGGATTCGACCGGCCGACCCTGGTGGCCCCGAGCACCGCGTTGCGCGAGACGGCGTCGGCCCTGGGCCGGATCGAGGTACCGCTGTCGATCGACAAGGGCCGCGAACTGGCCCGCCGCGCAGCCGAACTCGGGGTCACGCTGAACACGCTCCTCCAGGCCGCGTGGGCGATCCTGCTCGCCAAGCTCACCGGACGGCAGGACGTGGTGTTCGGCGCCGCCGTCAACGGTCGCCCGGCGGACCTGCTCGGCTCCGACGAGATGGTCGGCCTGTTCATCAACACCCTGCCGATCCGGGTCCCGTGCCGACCCGACCAGCGTGTCGCCGACGTGGTCACCGAGTTGCAGCGGCGCCAGACCGCACTGCTCGACCACAACCACTACGGGCTGGCCGACATCCAGCGCGGCGTCGGACTGCCCGCCCTGTTCGACACCATCGTGGTCTTCCAGTCCTATCCGATCGACCGCGAGGGCATGATCGAGGCGAACACCTCCGCAGGCTTCTCCATCGACGCCATCCGGCCGTTCGCGGGCTCGCACTACCCGCTCACGCTCAACGCCTCCGACCCCTACCTGCGACTGTCCCTCGACTACCAGAACCACCTCTACGACCGCGCCGCGGCCGAGGAGGTCGCCGCCCGGCTCGTGCGGGTGCTGGAGCAGGTGCTCGCCGACCCGACCGTGCCGATCGGCGCCGTCGACGTGCTGGCGGCCGACGAGCGGGACCGGCTGGTGCGCCGGGTCAACGACACGGCGCACCCGGTGGCCGCCGACACCCTGCCGGGCGCGTTCGAGGCCCAGGTGGCGCGGGAGCCCGACCGGATCGCGCTGATCGGCGACCGGGAGACGCTGACCTACGACGAGTTCAACCGGCGGGCCAATCGACTGGCGCACTGGCTGATCGTCCAGGGCGCGGGCCCCGAGCGCACCGTCGCGGTACGCATCCCACGGTCGGTGGACCTGATGGTGGCGATCTACGCCGTGGTCAAGGCCGGTGCGGGCTACCTCCCCGTGGACACCGACCTGCCCGAGGACCGGGTGCGGCACGTACTGGACAGCGCGAAGCCGCTTCTGGTGCTCGACGGGACGCTCCCGGACGTCTCCGGATACCCGGTGGTCGACCCCGAGCGCACGCTGTCGCCCGACAACGCCGCCTACGTCATCTACACCTCCGGATCCACCGGCGGCCCCAAGGGCGTACAGGTGTCGCACCGGTCGATCATGAACCGGCTCAAGTGGGGCTTGGCGCACTTCGACGTCGACGAACGGGACCGGGTGCTGCTCAGTACCTCCGCGAGCTTCGACGTGTCGGTGCCCGAACTGTTCGCCCCCCTCCAGGTCGGCGCCGCCGTGGTGATCGCCCGTCCCGACGGGCGCCGGGACCCGGCCTATCTGGCCGAGTTGATCCGGCGCGAGAAGGTGACCGGAGCCGACTTCGTGCCCTCCCTCCTGGAGGCGTTCGTCGCCGAACCCTCGGCCCGGGCGTGCACGAGCCTGCGCTGGATCGAGGTCGCCGGCGAGGCGTTCCCGGCCACGCTCGCGAACAAGACGGTCGACCTGCTGCCCGACTGCGGGGTGCACAACCTCTACGGGCCCACCGAGGCGGCCGTCGAGGTCACCGCCTGGCAACACGTGCCCGGCGCGGAACGGGTCCCGATCGGCGCACCGGTGTGGAACACGCAGGTGTACGTGCTGGACGCGGCACTGCGCCCGGTCGCGCCCGGCGTCGCGGGGGAGCTGTACCTGGCCGGCGCCGGCCTCGCCCGGGGCTACCTCGGCCGCACCGACCTGACCGCGCACCGCTTCGTCGCCTGCCCGTACGGCGCCCCGGGAAGCCGGATGTACCGCACCGGCGACCTGGTGCGCTGGAACGAGGACAGCCAGGTCGAATACCTCGGTCGCACCGACTTCCAGGTCAAGGTGCGCGGCTTCCGGATCGAGCTGGGCGAGATCGAGGCGGCGCTGACCGCGCATCCCGACGTCGACCACGCGGTGGTCGTGGTGCGCGAGGAGCGCGCCGGCGATCAGCGGTTGGTCGCCTACGTCGTCCCGGGCAAGGATCCGGGCACCGCGCAGGCGCCGGACCTCGACCTCGCCGCGCTGACCGACCTGGCCCGGGAACGGCTGCCGGAGTACATGGTCCCCTCGGCCATCGTGCCGCTCGCCGAGTTCCCCACGACGGCGAGCGGAAAGCTCGACCGCAAGGCCCTGCCCGTGCCCGAGCAGACCGAGGTCGCCGTCGGACGCGGGCCGCGCAACCCGAGGGAGGAAGTGCTCTGCCGGTTGTTCGCCGAACTGCTCGGTGTGGAGGAGATCGGCATCGACGTCGACTTCTTCGAACACGGCGGGCACTCGCTGCTGGCCACCCGGCTGACCGGTCGCATCCGCAACGAACTCGACGTCGACGTGAAAGTCACGACGGTATTCCGCAATCCGACCGTCGCCAAGCTGGCGGAGAGCCTCGGCGAATCGACCGCTTCCAGCCGCCCGCAGCTGCGCCCGATGACCACATAGGAGAAGCGTCGATGATCCCGTTGTCCTTCGCCCAGCGTCGGCTGTGGTTCCTCCACCGTCTGGAAGGCTCGTCCGCGACCTACAACATTCCGTTCGTGCTCCGCCTGGACGGGCCACCGGACACGGCGGCCCTGGCCGCGGCGGTGACGGACATCGTCACTCGGCACGAGAGCCTGCGCACCCTGATCGTGGAGGACGCCGACGGAACGCCGGAGCAGCGGATCCTGGCCCCGGAGGAGGCGATCCCGCGGTTCCGGGTGGTCGACGTCGCGGCGGACGCGGTCGAGGCCGTGACGCGGGAGGTCGCCTGCGAGGGGTTCGAACTGCACACCGACCTGCCCCTGCGGGTGACCCTCCTGCGGATCGCCCCGCAGGAGCACGTCCTGGTGTTCGTCTTCCACCACATCGCCGCCGACGGATCGTCGATGGCGCCGTTCCTGCGTGATCTGGTGTCGGCGTACGCGGCCCGGCGGCAGGGGAGCGCGCCGGAGTGGACGGCGCTTCCGGTGCAGTACAAGGACTACACGCTGTGGCAGCAGCAGTTGCTCGGCGACGAGGCCGACCCGAAGAGCCTCGCCGCGACACAACTCGACTACTGGCGCGCGGAATTGGCGGGGGTTCCACAGCCCCTGCAACTGCCGCTCGACCGGCCCCGGCCGACGGTGGCCGGCCACGACGGCGGCCATGTCTCCTTCGAGTTGGAACCCGAGTTGCTCACCCGACTCGGAAAGCTGGCCGCGGACCGCGGCGCGACGGCGCCGATGGTGGCCCAGGCGGCGCTGGCGGTGCTGCTGCGCACCCTCGGCGGCGGCGACGACGTGACGATCGGCAGCCCGATCGAGGGGCGCACCGACGAGGCCCTGGCCGATCTGATCGGGTTCTTCGTCAACACCTGGGTGCTGCGCGCCGATCTGTCCCGCAACCCCACGTTCGGCGAACTGCTCGAACAGGTACGGGACAAGTCCCTGGCCGCCTACGACAACCAGGACGTGCCGTTCGAGCGGCTGGTGGAACTGCTCGACCTGGAACGCTCCACCGCGTACCAGCCGCTGTTCCAGGTGATGCTGGCCTGGCAGTTCGTGTGGCCGCCGATCGAGATACCGGGCCTGCGGGTGACCCCTGTGCCGGTGGGCACCGACACCGCCAAGGTCGACCTGTTCCTCAACGTGGTCCCGGACGCCGGCGGACGCGCGCACGGCCGACTGGAGTACGCGACCGAATTGTTCGACCGGGCCACGGCGACCGACATCGTCGAGCGGTTCGTCCGCATCCTGGAACTGGTGGTCGCCGATCCGGGCGTGGGCGTCGGCGACCTCGACGTGCTCGGCGAGGACGAGCGGGCCTGGCTGCTGCACACGGCGAACGACACGGTCGAGCCGATCCCCGCCGCCGACCTCGTGGACACGGTGGCGCGGCATGCCCGCGACACCCCCGACGCGCTCGCCGTCATCGGCGAGGAACGGTCGCTGACCTACCGGGAGTTGGATACCCGGGCCAACCGGCTGGCGCACCGGCTGATCGAGCGCGGGGTGCGGCCCGAGTCGCCGGTCGCCGTCCGGTTGCCGCGCTCCGCGGACCTCGTGGTCGCACTGCTGGCGGTGCAGAAGGCCGGCGCCGCCTACATCCCGATCGACCCGGAGCACCCGGGTTCCCGGATCGACCACATCCTGGCGGACTCCCGCCCGGTGCTCGTGCTCGACACCGGGACGTGGGCCGACATGGACCTGTCCACGGGCCCGGACTCGGCACCGACCGTGCGCGTGTCGCCGGACAACATCGCCTATGTCATCTACACCTCGGGTTCGACCGGCAACCCGAAGGGGGTGGCGGTTCCGCGCGGCGCGCTGACCAACTTCCTGGCCACGATGAGTCGGCGGGTTCCGCTCTCGCCCGCGGATCGACTGCTCGCGGTGACGACGATCTCGTTCGACATCGCGGCGCTCGAACTGTATCTGCCGCTGATCTGCGGGGCGGCGGTGGTGCTCGCGAACAAGGACACCGTGTCCGATCCGTCCGCCGCCGTGGCGACGATCGGCCGGCACGGAGTCACCGTCGTACAGGCGACGCCCGCGTTCTGGCAGATGGTGCTGACCCACGAGCCGACCGCCGCGACGGGCCTTCGGGTCCTGGTCGGCGGCGAGGCGCTGCCGCAGCGGTTGGCCGAGACGTTGGCCGGGCGGGCCGTCGACGTGCTCAACGTGTACGGCCCGACCGAGACGACGATCTGGTCGACGAGCGCGACCGTCGCGCCCGGATCCGGTGCCCCGGCGATCGGCACACCCATCGGCAATACCCGGGTCTACGTGCTGGATTCGCGGCTACGGCCGGTCCCGCGCGGGGTCGACGGCGAGTTGTACATCGCCGGTGACGGCCTGGCCCGCGGATACCACGGGCGACCCGACCTGACCGTCGGACGATTCGTCGCCTGTCCGTTCGGTCCCGCCGGTGCCCGGATGTATCGCACCGGGGATCTCGTGCGCTGGGGGCGGGACGGGCGGCTGCACTACGTCGGGCGGACCGACTTCCAGGTCAAGGTCCGCGGATTCCGGATCGAACTCGGCGAGATCGAGCATGTATTGGCGGCACACCCCGGCGTGACGCAGGCGGTGGTCGTGGTGCGCGAGGACGGGTCGGACAAGCGGCTGGTCGCCTATGTGGTTCCGGAGGCGGAAGCCGACCCGGACCCCGCGCCGACCGAGGCCGACGCCCCGGCGCCGCCCCCGGACGCCGCCCTGCTCGCCGACCTGCGCGAGCACCTGCGCGCCCGGCTGCCCGACTACATGGTGCCCGCCGCGATCGTCCCGCTCTTCGCGATTCCGCTGACGCCGAACGGGAAGCTCGACCGGCGGGCGCTGCCGGCGCCGGACTACGCACAGGTGTCCACCGGCCGGGCGCCGCGGAATCGGCGCGAGGAGACCCTGTGCGCCGTGTTCGCCGAAGTACTCGGCCTGGACGGCGTCGGGATCGCCGACGACTACTTCGCGCTGGGCGGGGACAGCATCCGCTCGGTCCAGGTCGTGGCCCGGGCCAAGGCCCGGGGCATCACGGTCGGCGTCCGGGAGATCTTCGAGCACCGCACGGTCGCGCGGCTCGCCGAGCTGGTCGCGGAGCGGGACGCCGAACAGGGCCCGACCCTGGCCGAGTTGCCCGGCGGCGGTGTCGGCCCGGCCCCGCTGACGCCGATGGCGGCGCACGTTCTCGCGCTCGGTGGTGGCATCGGGCGGTTCTCGATGTCGGCGATGCTGACCCTGCCCGAAGGTATCGACCGCGCGGAACTGCTCGGCGCGCTCCAGGCCGTGCTGGACCGGCACGACGTGTTGCGTTCGCGGCTCGACCGGGCCCGGCCGGGCCTGTGGATCGAGCCGCCCGGCAGCGTGGACGCCGGCGCGCTGCTGCGGGAGGTGCCCAGCGGCGACGCCGACGTCACCGCCGAACTGGACGCGGCCGCAGGCCGGTTGGATCCGGACGCCGGTGTCGTGGCGCAGTTCGTGTGGTTCGCCGCCGACCCGGGCGCGGGACGGTTGTTGATCGTGCTGCACCACCTGGTGGTCGACGGGGTGTCGTGGCGGATCCTGGTCCCGGACCTGATCCGCGCGTGGCAACGGATCCACGCCGGCCACGCCCCCGAACCGGCGCCGGCGGGAACCTCGTTGCGCCGGTGGGCGCATGCCCTGGCCGACGAGGCTGCCGACGCGGCGCGCGTGGCGGAACTGCCCGTGTGGCAGCGGATCCTGAGCGGCGACGAGCCCGTGCTCGGCGCCCGGGAACTCGACCGCACGCGCGATGTCGCGGCCACCGTGGACACGGTGCGGGTCCGGGTACCGGCCGACGTCACCCAGGCCCTGCTGACCACGGTCCCGGCGGTGTTCCGCGGCGGGGCCGACGACGGGCTGTTGGCCGCGCTCGCGCTGGCGCTGACGCGGCGGCGCCGTACCCGGGGCGGGTCCGAGTCCTCGGCGCTGGTGCGCATGGAGCGGCACGGCCGGGAGGAGCACGTGATCCCCGGCGCGGACCTGTCGGGCACGGTCGGATGGTTCACCTCCTCGTTCCCGGTCCGGCTCGACCTCGCCGGAATCGACGTGGAAGACGCGTTCGCCGGCGGACCCGCCGCCGGCCTGGCGATCAAGGCGGTCAAGGAGCAGTTGCGCGCCGTACCGGACAACGGCATCGGCTACGGCCTGCTGCGCCGGCTCAACCGGGACACCGCCGGCACGCTGGCCGCCGAGCGGGAGCCGCAGATCGGGTTCAACCACCTCGGCCGCGCCGCCTCCGGCACGGACATCCCCGCCGAGCTGCGCGGCCTTGGCTGGGCACCGGACGACACGCACCCGGACCTGATCGCCGCGCCGGACGCGGACATGCCGGTGCTCTCGGCCCTGGAGATCGACGTGGTGGCCACGCCCACCGCCGCCGGCGACGAATTGACCGCCTACTTCGCCTTCCCCACGGGTGTGCTCTCCCGTGAGGACGTGAGCGAGCTGGCCGAGGCGTGGGTCGAGGCGTCGACCGCGCTGGCCCGGCACGCCGCGACCCCCGACGCGGGCGGGTCGACCCCGACCGACGCGCCGCTGGTCGAGGTGCGTCAGGAGGAGATCGACGGTTGGGAGGCCCGGCTCGGCCGGCTGACCGAGATCTGGCCGACCACCCCCGCGCAGTCGGGGATGTTGTTCCACACCATGCTGGCCGGCGCGTCCTTCGACGCCTACCACGTGCAGCTGGTTTTCCAGCTCTCCGGCGAGGTCGACCCGGAACGCATGCGCCGGGCCGGACAGGCCCTGCTGGATCGGCACACCAACCTGCGCGCGGCGTTCGTCGAGCGGGCCGACGGCGCTCTCGTACAGGTGGTCCCGGCGCGTGGGGTGACCCTGCCCTGGACACACCTCGACCTGACCTCGGTCGACGAGGCCAAGCGGACCGAGACGTTCGAGCGATTCCTCGTCCGGGACCGGGCCGCCCACTTCGACGTGCGCACCCCGCCGCTGATGCGACTGGCCCTGGCCACCGTGGAGTCCGGGCGGGCGGAGTTCGTGATGACCGCCCACCACGTGCTGTTCGACGGCTGGTCGATGCCGCTGCTGATGCGCGATCTGCTCCTGCTCTACGCCTCCGGAGGCGATCCGGCCGGCCTGCCCGAGAGCCGTGGCTACGGCGAGTTCCTGGCCTGGCGGGCCCGGCAGGACCAGGACGAGACGGCACGGGCGTGGGCGGCCGAACTCGACGGGGTCGAGGAGCCGACCCTGCTCGCGCCCGGCTCCGCCGACGTGGGCGAGGGCGGTCTCGAACAGGTGGAGATCGCCCTCCCGGTCGACGAGGCGCGCGAGTCGATCCGCCGGGCCGCCGCGATGGGCATCACCGTCAACACCCTGGTGCAGGGCGCCTGGGCACTGCTGCTCGGCCGACTCACCAACCGCCGGGACGTGGTCTTCGGCGCCACCGTCTCCGGGCGCCCGCCCGCGGTGGCGGGCGTCGAGTCGATGGTCGGGATGTTCATCAACACCGTTCCCGTCCGCGTGCGCCACGCCCCCGGCGACACCGTCGCCGAGGTCCTGACCGCGTTGCAGCGCCGACAGGCCGACCTGATGGAGCACCACCACCACGGGCTCGTCGACATCCAACAGGCCGTCGGCCTGCCGTCCCTCTTCGACACCCTGGTGGTCTTCGAGTCGTATCCCATCGACCGCGAGGGCCTGGCCGACGCCGGAGCCGCCGCGGACGGGATCACCTTCACCGGTCTGCGCCCGAACAACGGCACCCACTACCCGCTGGCTCTGATGGTGGCCGCCGACCCGCACCCGGAGTTCATCCTCCAGTACGCGCCGGGCGTCTTCGACCGGGCCGACGTGGAGGCGATCGCGGCCCGCTTCCTGCGCGTCCTGCGCCAACTCGTGGCCGACCCCGAACGCCCGGTCGCCCGGGTGGACACGCTGGATCCGGCCGAACGCGAGCGCCTGCTCGTCGCGTTCAACGATACGACCGTGCCGACCCCGGACGTGAGCATCACCGAACTGGTCGAGGCCCAGGCGGCCCGCACCCCGGACGCGGTCGCCGTGGTCGCCGAGGGCGAGTCGACGACGTATCGCGAGCTGACGGCCCGGGTCGACCGCCTGGCGCGCGAACTGGTCGCGCTCGGGGTGTGTCCGGAGTCGCCCGTGGCGGTGTCGCTGCCGCGCTCGGCCGATCTGGTGGTCGCGCTGCTCGCGGTCCTGAAGGCCGGCGGCGCGTATCTGCCGGTCGACCCCAAATACCCCAGCCAACGCCTGCGGGCCATCCTCGAGGAGGCACGCCCGCGCCTGGTCCTGACCGACTCCGCGACGGTGGCCGCGCTGCCGGAGCACGACGCCCCGGACGTGTTCCTCGACGCGCTCGACCTGTCCACCGCCCGCGCCGACATCGAACGACCCCCGCACGCCGAGCAGTTGGCGTATGTGCTGTACACCTCGGGATCCACGGGCAAGCCCAAGGGCGTCGCGATCACCCACTCCAACGTCGTCAACGGCGTACTGCGGCTCGCTTCCAGGGTGGGCATGGAGCCGGGTAAACGCCTTTTGGCGGGCACGTCGATCAACTTCGACGTCTCGGCGTTCGAGATCTTCACCACCCTCGCCGCCGGCGGCGTCGTCGACGTAGTCCGCGACGTTCTGGTCCTGGACGAGCGGGAGCGCTGGAGCGGCGCGGTGGTGTCCACCGTGCCGTCGGCCTTCGCCGAACTCGTCGACCGCATCCGCGACCGGGTCGAGGTGGAGACGGTCGTCTTCGCCGGCGAGGCCCTGCCGCCGTCGCTCGTCGACAAGACGCGCGAAGCCTTCCCGGGCGTACGGATCGTCAACGCCTACGGGCAGAGCGAGTCGTTCTACGCCACCACCAGTACCGTCTCCGGCGATACCCGGGACTGGGCGGGCAGCGCGCCCGTGGGCACCCCGCTCGGCAACATGCGGGCCTACCTCCTCGGCCCCGACCTCGCGCCGGTGCCGCCGGGCGCGGTCGGCGAGTTGTACGTCGGCGGGAACGTGGGGCGCGGCTACCACGGCAACACCGGGTCGACCGCGGAGCGCTTCCTCGCCGACCCGTTCGGCCCGGCCGGCGCGCGCATGTACCGCACCGGGGACCTGGCCCGCTGGAACGCCGAGGGCGAGCTGCGATACGTGGGCCGGGGGGACGCGCAGGTCAAGCTGCGCGGCTTCCGGATCGAGCCCGCCGAGGTCGAGGCCGCGCTCACCGCGCACCCCGACATCGCCCGGGCCGCCGTGCTCACCCGGGGCACCGGCGCCGGCACGCGGCTCGTCGCGTACCTGGTCTCGTCGGGCGAGGCCGACGCGGACACCGTTCGCGGATTCCTCGCCGAGCGACTGCCCGAGTACATGGTGCCGTCGGCCCTGATGTTCCTGGACCGGCTGCCACTGATGCCCAACGGCAAGCTGGACCGGGCCGCGCTGCCCGAGCCGGAGATCGGCACGAGCGCCTACCGGGCGCCGCGCAATGTCCGCGAGCAGGCCCTGGTCCGGCTGTTCGCCGAAGTGCTCGGCCTCGACCGGGTGGGCATCGACGACAACTTCTTCGCGCTCGGCGGGCACTCCCTGCTCGCCACCCGGTTGATCAGCCGGGCCCGCGCCGACCTGGGGATCGAGATACCCATCCGCAAGATCTTCGACCTGCCGACAGTGGCCGCGCTCGCACCGTGGTCGGAGGAACCGACGGCTCCCCGCCGCCCCGGTTTGCGCAAGATGACCGTAGAGGAGTGAGGCAATGATTCCGCTGTCATTCGCACAGCGTCGCTACTGGTTCCTGCACCAACTGGAGGGTGGGGAGACCTGGAACATGGCGGCGGCGTTCCGGCTGACCGGGGCGCTGGACCGCGACGCCCTCGCCGCGGCGATCCGGGACGTGGTCGAGCGGCACGAGGTCCTGCGCACCACGTACGTGACCGACGAGGACGGTGAGCCGCGCCAGCGGATCCTGCCCCTGGCGCAGGCCCTGCCGCAGGCGCGGATGCCGGTGGTCGAAGTGGCCGCCGAGGACGTCTCCGCGGCGGTCGACGAGGCCGTCGCGCACGGGTTCGACCTGGCGAGCGAAATCCCGTTTCGGGCAAGCCTGTTCCGCTGCTCGCCCGAGGAGCACGTGCTGACGGTGGTGATCCACCACATCGCCACCGACGGCAGCTCGGGCGCGCCGCTGGCCCGAGACCTGGGCGTGGCCTACACCGCGCGCCGCGACGGTCGGGCACCGGAGTGGGAGCCGCTGCCCGTGCAGTACAAGGACTACACGCTGTGGCAGCGCGAGGTCCTCGGCGACGTGGACGACCCGGACAGCCTGGTCGCGACGCAGATCGAATACTGGCGCGACGAACTCGAGGGTGTGCCCGAGCCGCTGAACCTGCCGCTCGATCGCCCGCGATCGGTGGAGACGGACACCGCCGGCGACGCGGTCGCCCTCGTGGCGACCCGGGAGGTGTCGGCCGGGTTGGAGAAGCTGGCCGCCGAACGCGGCACGACCATGGCGATGGTCGTACAGTCCGCCGTGGCGGTGCTGCTGAGCAGGCTCGGCGCCGGCGACGACGTGCCGATCGCCACCCCGATCGCCGGCCGCACCGACGACGCGCTCGCGGACCTCATCGGCTGCTTCGTCAACAACCTGGTGCTGCGCGTGGACCTCTCGGGCGACCCGTCCTTCGTGGACGTGCTCACCCGGACGCGGAACAAGGCGCTGTCCGCCTACGAGCAGCAGGACGTGCCGTTCGACGTGCTGGTGGAAACGCTCAACCCCGACCGCTCGGCCGAATACCGGCCGCTGTTCCAGGTGATGTGCGGCTGGCAGAACTATGCCCGGCCCAGCTTCGAACTCCCCGGCCTCCGGGTGGAGTTCCAGCAGGCGCTGACCCAGAAGACGATGGTCGACCTGTTCTTCAGCATGGGCGTGGACGAGGCGGGCCGGCTGCACGGCGACATCCAGTATTCGGGCCGGCTGTTCGACCGCGGCACGGTCGAGGACATGGCCGCCCGGTTCATCCGGATCCTGGAGCAGGTGGTGGCCGACCCGAACGTGCGCGTCGGGGACATCGACGTGCTGGTCGCGGGCGAGCGCGAGCAACTGCTCGTCGAGGTCAACGACACCACCGAACCGACCCTGGAACAGGGGCTGTTGGCGGCGATCCACCGGCAGGTGGAGGCGGCCCCGCAGGCCCTCGCCGTGATCGGCGAGGAGGAGACGCTCACCTACCGGGAGCTGGACGTCCGGTCGAACCGGCTGGCGCACTGGCTGGTCGAGCGCGGCGTGCGAGCCGAGTCGCGGGTCGCGGTGTGCCTGCCGCGCACGGTGAACCTGATGGTGGCGATCCTCGCGGTGCTCAAGGCCGGCGGAGCCTATGTCCCGGTCGATCCGGACCACCCGCGTTCGCGGATCGACCACGTCCTCGGGCAGGCGGATCCGCTCCTGGTACTGGACGCGGACACGTTGGCCGGAGCGGATTGTTCGGGATATCCGGACTCGGCGCCGGAGGTGGTCGTACGGCCCGACAACACCCAGTACGTGATCTACACGTCGGGCTCGACCGGAACCCCGAAGGGGGTGGCGATCCCCCGCGGCGCGCTGGCCAACTTCGTGGCCGCGACCCGGCGGCGCTTCCCGCTGTCGCCCGACGACCGCATGTTGTTCAGCACGACGGTGTCGTTCGACATGGCCAACACCGAGCTGTACCTGCCGTTCGTCTGCGGCGCGACCATGGTGATGGCGACCAGGGACACGGTCACCGAGCCGTCGAGGATGGTGGCGTTCCTGCGCCGGCACGAGGTCACGGTGGTGCAGGCCACGCCCGCGTTCTGGCAGATGGTGCTCACCCACGAGCCGACCGCCGCGCGGGGTCTGCGGATCATCACCGGCGCGGAGGCGGTGCCGGTACGGCTGGCGGAGACACTGGCGGACCAGGCCGTCGAGGTGGGCAACTGGTACGGCCCCACCGAGACCACCACGTGGTCGACCATGGCGCCGGTCAAGGCCGGGGCGGGGGTCGCGATCGGGACCCCGGTCGGGAACACGCAGGTGTACCTGCTCGACGCGCGGCTGCGCCCGGTTCCGCGCGGGGTACAGGGCGAGTTGTACATCGCCGGTACGGGTATGGCGCGCGGCTACCAGGGTCGCCCGGATCTGACCGCGGAGCGGTTTTTGCCCTGCCCGTTCGGCCCGGCCGGGGCGCGGATGTACCGCACCGGGGACCTGGCGCGGTGGAACCGCGACGGCCTGCTCGAGTACATCGCGCGCACCGACCACCAGGTGAAGATCCGGGGCTACCGGATCGAGTTGGGGGAGATCGAGCACGCGCTGGCCGGGCACCCCGGGGTCGCGCAGGCGGCGGTCGTGGTCCGCGAGGACCGGGAGGACGAGCGGCAGATCGTGGGATACGTGGTGCCCGCGTCCACCGTCGGCGCGTCGGCCGACTCCGCCGGCCCGGCGGGTGAGGGGCCGCGGGTGTACGACGACGAGGCGACCGTCGCGCTGCTCGCCGAGCTGACCGAGCACCTGCGCGGGCGCCTGCCCGAGTACATGGTGCCCGCCTCGGTGATCGCGCTCTCGCGGATCCCGCTGACGCCCAACGGCAAGCTCGACCGGCGGGCACTGCCGGCGGAGCAGACGGGCGCCGTCGTCGGCGAAGGGCCCCGCGACGTCACCGAAGAGAAGTTGTGCGCGCTCTTCGGCGAGTTGCTCGGCCGAAAGAGCGTCGGCATCCACGAGGACTTCTTCGCCCTCGGCGGACACTCGCTGATGGCCACCCGGCTCAGCGTGCGCATGCGCGCCATGTTCGACGTCGACGTGCCCCTCAGGACGATCATCAAGTTCCCGACGGTGGCCGAGTTGGCCTCGCTCGTGCTCATCGGCGGTATCCCCGTGGGCGACAACGTCGACCCGTTCGGGGTCGTGCTGCCGTTGAACAACGATCCCGGGACGGGCAAGGAGCCCCTGTGGTTCTTCCACGGGGGAGGCGGCCTGGGCTGGGCCTACTTCAGCTTCGTGATGCACGTGCCGGACCGCCCGGCCTACGCCCTGCAATCGCGCGGCTCCAACGGCGTGGACGCGCTGGCCGGCTCCGTCGAGGAGATGGTCGACGACTACATCGCCGAGATGTTGAAGATCCAGCCCGAGGGCCCTTTCCATCTGATCGGCTGGTCCTACGGCGGTACCGTCGTGCAGGCCGTCGCGGAGGGGCTCGACCGGCGCGGGCACGAGGTCGCCCTGGTGGCCATCCTCGACTCCCAGCCGGGCGGCGAGGGGTTCTCGGAGATCCACGCCGGCAAGACGCTGGAGGACTACCGGGACGAACTCGAGGAGTTCTTCGGCCAGTACATCGGCACCGACAACCAGCAGGACTTCCTGGACACCATGTCGAAGGTGCTGGCCAACAACACCCGGCACATCATGTCCTTCCAGTCGCCGGTCTATCGCGGCGACGTGGTGTTCTTCAGCGCGACGCTCAAGGACGACCTGTACGCGCACATGTGGCGACCGCTGGTCCTGGGCGAGATCGAGGTGCACGACGTGCGGGCCACGCACCACGAGATGAACATGCCCGGCCCCGTGGCCGAGGTCATGGAGGTCGTCGTCCGCAAGCTGGCGCAGTGACCGCACGTCGATTGCCCGAGACCGGTTTCGACGAACCGACGAATGATGATTGGGGTTGGTCGGGGTGAGCGCACCCGGCATGTCCGCGCCGGACGAGAAGCAGACCGCGCTGTTGTGCGTGCCGTTCGCCGGAGCGGGACCGTCGTTCTTCCACCCGTGGCGGGAACCCGCCGCAAACCGGTGGCGCGTGCTCTCGGTCGAACTGCCCGGCCGGGAGCGGCGGATCCTGGAGACGCCGTATCGCAATGTGGTCGAGGCGGCCAAGAACTCGGTCGACGAGATCGTCGAGAACCTCGGCCGGGGCACGCGAACCGTGTTGTTCGGGCACAGCCTGGGTGCGGTGCTCGCCTACGAGTTGGTGCATCTGCTGAGCACGCGCGGGGTGCCCGTCGAGCGACTGGTCGTCAGTGGCTCGCCGGGTCCCTGGACCCAGCGGGAGCGCCGGGCCTCGGGTCTGCCGGACGAGGAATTCCTGGCCCGGGTCGAGGAGTTCGCCGGATTCCGGCACGAGGCTCTGGACCACCCGGAGATGCGCGAGCTGATCCTGCCCGTGTTGCAGGCCGACTGCGAGATGCACGAGAACTACCTCCCGAGTACCGACGACCCGATCTCGGTGCCGATCTGCTCGATTCGCGGCAGCCGCGACGGTCTGGTCGACGCGGACCAGGCCCGGGAGTGGCGGGACGCGACCACGAGCACGTTCGCGTACGCGGAGTTCCCGGGCGATCACATGTATCTGGTCGATCACGCCCGGGAGATCCTGGATCTGATCGAGGCGCAATCCGCCCACGACACCACGGGGTGACCAGCGGCCTCCGGCCGAAGCAGCGGTGCCCCACCCGGGGCGACACGACGGAATGCGATGTCAGCGGCCGTGTCAGGGGTGTGACAGTCGGGTGACAGTCACCGTGGAAATGGTGGATGCATGAGAAGTACGGCGATCGCAGTTTCCGGGCTGCGCAAGGCATACGGCGACCGGATGGTGCTCGACGGCATCGACTTCGAGGTCGCCGAGGGATCGGTTTTCTCCATGCTCGGCCCGAACGGGGCGGGCAAGACGACGACGGTGAACGTTCTGGCGACGTTGCTGAAAGCGGATTCCGGAAGCGTGCACGTCGCCGGGCACGACGTGCTGACCGCGACCAGGCAGGTCCGCGCGGCGATCGGGGTGACCGGTCAATTCGCCGCGGTGGACGAGTTGTTGACGGGTCGGGAGAACCTGCAGCTGATGGCGGACCTGAAGCGGGTGCGCTCCGGGGAGCGGGTGGTCGAGCGGCTGCTCGAGCGCTTCGACCTGGTCGAGTCGGCGGACAAGCGCATCTCCACCTACTCCGGCGGCATGACCCGCAAGCTGGACCTGGCGATGACCCTGGTCGGCGCCCCGCGGATCATCTTCCTGGACGAGCCGACGACGGGCCTCGACCCGCGCAGCAGGCGCACGATGTGGGGGATCGTCCGCGATCTGGTGGCCGACGGCACCACCATCTTCCTCACCACGCAATACCTCGACGAAGCCGACCACCTCTCCGATCGGATCGTGGTGCTCGACCAGGGCAGGCTGGTCGCCGAGGGCACCCCCGACGAACTCAAGCGTCAGGTCCCCGGTACCCACGTCCGGCTACGCTTCACCGATCTCGACGAGCTCGACGCGGCGGCGCGCGTGCTGCGCGGGGGCACGAGGGACGACCAGGAACTGCTCCTGCGAGTGCCCAGCGACGGCCAGTCGAAGTCGCTGCGGGCCCTGCTGGACCGGCTCGACGAGTACTCGATCAACGCACAGGAGTTCTCCGTGCACACCCCGGACCTCGACGACGTCTTCCTCGCCCTCACCGGGCACCCGAGCGAGGAGGCGGTCGCGTCATGAACAATGTCGCCACGGCGTGGGCCGACTCGACGATCATGTTGCGCCGCAACCTCAAGCACACCATGCGCAACCCCCTCGTGCTGTTCAACGCGATCCTGTTCCCGATCGTGCTCCTGCTCATGTTCGTCAAGGTGCTCGGCGGCGCCTTCGAGGTCGGCGAGAGCTACATCGACTACGCCACGCCGGGCATGCTCGTGATGGCCGTCAGCTACGGGCTCGGATCCACCGCGACGGCCGTCAACGACGACATGACCAAGGGCATCATCAACCGCTTCAAGGCGATGGACATCTCCCGCGGCGCGGTGCTGACCGGGCAGGTCATCGTCACCACGGTGCGCTGCCTGGTGGCCTGCACGGCGATCATCGCGGTGGCCTTCGCGATGGGTTTCGACCCGGATGCCGGTGCACTCGACTGGCTCGGCGTGCTCGGCTTCGTCATCCTGCTCACCGTCGCGGCCAGCTGGCTCACCGTGGCGTTGGGGCTGGCCGCGAAGTCGGCGGAATCGGCGGGCCTGGCCACCGTACCGCTGATCATGCTGCCGTTCCTGAGCAGCGCCATCGTGCCCGCGGACACGATGGGCGCCGGAGTGCGCCAGTTCGCCGAATACCAGCCCTTCACCCCGATCATCGAGACGCTGCGCGGGCTGTTGGCGGGCGACCCCTCGACCGGCGACGCGCTCGCGGGCATCGCCTGGTGCATCGGGCTCGCTCTCGTGGGGTACACGTGGGCGGTGTCCACCTTCAAGAAGCGAGCGTGACCTCGACAAGCCGGGACCAGTGCGTTTGAGTCCCTTCCCGAGCCGCCTCGGCGAAACCCCCGTCGCCGAGGCGGCGTCGCGCGTTCTGCTCGATCCGCGCCGCGTCCGGATGAGAGCGGTCCGGCAACCCGCGTACGTCCGCGCTCGCCGCGAGCAACCGCGCGGCCTGCACGGGGTCGTCACGACGCAGCGCCAGGTCCGCGACCCCGACGAGCACCTGCGCGATCACCGGCGCGTGACCCGCCTCGGTCGCCGCTCGGCAGGCCGCCGCCCGGTGCTCCCGCGCCTCGCCCACGTCATCGGCGAGATAGCCGAGCAGGTCGTGCGTGGCCGCCCGGACGTTCGCCTGCTGTGCCTCCTCGCCCAACATGGCCGTCGCGACGCCGAGTTGCCGACGCGCCTCCTCGGTATCGCCGCCCCATCGGGCGAGTTCCGCCCGCGCGAAGGCCAACTCGGCCAGCGCGTCCGGCCAGGTGACCCGCTTCGCGTGCCGCTGCGCCTCGGCCAGGGCGGCCGCGCCGGCCTCCTCGTCGCCCAGCAACCAGTACAACTGCGCCTGCCGCGAGCGCATCCGGATCACGTCCTCCAGCGCACCCACCTCGGTGACCACCGCGATCGCCTGCTCGTAGTGCTCGCACGCGCCGGCGAACTCGCCGCGCACGGCTATCCGATCCGCCAGCTCCGTCTGGGCGAACGAGATCCCGAACCGCTCGCCGATCTGCCGGAACGCCGCCAGCGCCATCTCCAGATACGCGTCCGCGTCCCGCCCGCCCTGGCCGAGCATGATGCGCATCTTGCCCAGGTGCAGCCGAGCCAGCGCGCGCACCCACGGGTCCTCGTTGTCGAGTAGCGGCTCGAATGCGGGCAGGAACGCGTCGGGCGCCTGCAACAGGCGCTCCAGCGCGGCGACGAGCCCGAGCAGCGGGTAGCTGCGCCGGCTGCGCAGGCTGAACCGGTGCGCCTCGTGGATCCACACTGCCGCCTGGTGCTCGTCGCCGCGCCCGGAGCTGACGAACAGGACGACCAGCGCGTACACCATGGCCCGGATCTCGTCGGTCACCTCGCCCGGCGTCCTGGTGGCCGCGATGATCAGCTCGATGCCCTCGGTCCGGTGTCCGCTGAGCCACCAGTACCAACCCGTGCCCGCGGCCAGCCGCATCGCCGCCTGCGCCTCGCCCGCCGCCAGTGCGCCGCGCATCGCCGCGCTGATGTTGTCGTGCTCGCTCTCCAGCGTGGCGAGCCATTCCAACTGCTCGGCGCGGCGCAGGTGCGGCTCCGCGGTCTCGGCGAGTTCGGTGAACCAGGCCAGATGCGCGTGGCGCGCCCGGTCCGATTCCCCCGCCTCGGCGAGCCGGTGCCGGGAATACTCCTTGATCGTGCCGATCATGCGGTAACGCTGGGTGCGGTCGCCCTCGGCGAGCAGCAGCGACTTCTCGGTCAGCGCGGTGAGCAGTTCGAGGACCTGCTCCGGCTCGACCGCGTCGCCGGCGCAGACCCGTTCGGCCGCCTCCAGGCTTGCTCCACCGGCGAACACCGAGAGCCGACGCAGGACCACCCGCTCGACATGGGTGAGCAGTTCCCAGCTCCAGTCGACGGCCGCGCGCAGTGTCCGGTGTCGAGGCAGTGCGGTCCGGCTGCCACTGGTCAGCAGACGGAACCGGTCGTCGAGTCGGTTGGCGAGCTGATAGATGGACATGGTGCGCAACCGGGCCGCGGCCAGTTCGATCGCCAGCGGCATCCCGTCCAACGCCCGGCACACGCGCGCCATCGTCTCCGGCGCGGGGGCCTCGACCCACGGGTCCCGGCGCACCGCCCCGGCCCGGTCGCGCAGCAGCCGGACGGCGGGCGAGGCCTCGATCTCGTCGGGGCTCGCGTCCGCGTCCGGCAGGGCCAGCGGCTCGACCAGCCACAGCGCCTCCCCGGTGATGCCGAGCGGCTCCCGGCTCGTTGCCAGGATCCGCAGCCGCCGGCACTCCCCGAGCACCCGGTGGGCGAACACCGCCGCGGACTCGATCACGTGCTCGCAGTTGTCCAGGATCAGCAGCGCCTCCCGCTCGCGGATCGCGGCGATCAGCCGGTCCGTCGGCTCCACGCTCGGCGCCGCGCCGAGCAGCGCGTCACGCAGACCGAGGCCGGAGAGGGTGGAGCGGGCCACGTCGCCGTCGGTGCCGATGGCGGCCAGTTCCACCAGCCAGGCCCCGTCCGGCAGGTCGTCGAGCAGGGTGCGGGCGGTCTCCGTGGCCAACCTGGTCTTGCCCGCCCCCGCCGGCCCGATGACCGTGGTGAGCCGGTGTTCGGCGACGAGTTCGCGAACCGCGGCGATGTCGGCGTCGCGCCCGAAGAAGGTGGTCAGCTCGGCACGCAGGTTGCTCCTGCGGTTCTCCTCCCGCCGCCCCAACTCGCCCCGCAGCAGCGCGCCATGCAACGCGGCCAGCTCCGGCGAGGGATCCACGCCCAACTCGTCCGCCAGGGCCTGCCTGGTGCGCTGGTACACCAGCAGTGCGTCGCTGTCGCGCCCGGTCGCGACCAGGGCGCGCATCAGCGCGGTGGCGAACCGTTCCCGCAGCGGATGTGTGGCCACCAGGTCGGTCAGCTCCGTGACCACCTCGGCGCCACGCCCCAGGGTGACCTCCGCGTCGAAACGCTCCTCGGTGGCGGTCAGGCGTAAGCCTTCCAGGCGTACGATCGCGGCGTCGAACGCGGGGCTGTCCGCCAGACCGACGTCCTGCATGGCCGCACCGCGCCACAGCTCCAGGGCCTCGCGCAGCAGGCGCACCCGTCGGGAGGCGTCCTCGGTGCGCAGGCGGCCCGCGGCGACGAGGCGTTCGAACCGCACCGCGTCGACGGAGTCGGGTTCCACGGTCAGCCGGTAACCGTCCGGCCGGCCCTCGATCACCCCGTCGGGCAGCGCCTTGCGCAGCCGCGACACCAGGCGTTGCAGTGCGTTCGTCGCGTCGACGGGCGGGTGTTCGCCCCAGATCCAGTCCACGAGCACGGCCTTGGGGACCGGGTGGCCCGGTCTCAGTGCGAGGGCGATCAGCAATGCGCGCAGCCGCGCGCCCGGCACGTCGGCCGTACCGCCGGCGTCCGTGCGAACCTCGAAAGGACCCAGCATCCCGATCTGCACCCGCCGATTTTGCCACGGTCGTTCGGCCCGCCCGACCGGGTCCCGAAACCTTGACGGACCCCGAACGCGATATGGCGTGTCCGCGTGTCGATACCGCGCGGGAATTCGGTACCGATTTCGAGGTGATCGGCAGCCGCCGCCGAAAAACCGGACGGCGCCGGAATCAATGCCCCGGGCGATCCACGGCATGCGTCGAGTCCGTGGGGTCCTCGGCCGGCCGGTCTCGTATTACTGTCCTGTCGGCGGGACACCGGCGTCCGTCGGTGTGCGCGGACCACCGTCCCTTGCACCGGGTTTCCCCGGCGATTTATGTTGGCGACGCGAGTTTGCCCCCGAAAGCCGCCCACCGTAACGCTCTTTGGTCGGCGTGCACAGACGGTCGCTTTTCACCTCGGGGTCCCGGAGCCGCCGGCACGAACCAATCGTCGAACAGCGGGCGCAACGCCTGCGGATGGCGTTGTCATGCCGGTTCGCCGGCGCATTCCCGATCCGTTCGGCGAAGGAAGGAGAGGCCGGCCATGGAATCGCTGCCGCGTATCCACGAACGAGGCGGACAGGACGAGACATCGGAGGGGCGTGCGGCGCCGACGGGTGCGCCGACGGCCCTCGTACCGGAAATCGCGGCGCTGTGGGGGGAATTCCTCGGGGGCCGCGAGGTCGGGGCGGACGACGATTTCTTCGCGATCGGCGGCAATTCGCTGATCGGGATCAAGATCATCGATCGGGTGGCCCAGGACTACGGCGTCGCCCTGTCCGTGCGCGGGTTCTACCTGGCCCAGACCCCGGCCCGGGTCGCCGAGCTGATCGAACAGGAAAGGGCGCGAACGTGAGGTTGACGCCGGGAGCCGCACGCGAGATCGACCTCGACCGTGTCGACCTGTTCGACCTGGACCTGTACACCTCGGGCGATCCGCACCCGATCTGGGACGTGATGCGGGCAAAAGCCCCGCTGCACCATCAAGTCCTTCCGGACGGCCGTGAGTTCTGGTCCGTGACCCGCTACGACGACGTGTGCAGCGTGCTCGGCGACCACCGCAGGTTCACCTCGGAACGCGGCACGGTGGTCACCCACCTCGGCGAGGACGACGTCGCGGCGGGCAAGCTGATGACCTCCACCGACCCGCCGCGGCACACCCAGGTTCGCCGGGCGATCGGCGCGCGGCTCACCGCGCGGGCGGTGGCCTCGTGGCAGGACCGGATCCGGGAGGCGATCGTGCGCTTCCTCGAACCGGCCCTCGACGGAGGCACGTTCGACCTCGCCGAGAAGGCGCACCGGCTTCCGATGATCGTCGCGGGCCCGCTGCTCGGGATCCCCGAGCGGGACTGGGACGAGCTGGTACAGCTGACCGCGATGGTCACCGCGCCCTCGGACCCGCACTTCAAGCACGGCAGCGAGGCCGCGACGCTGGCCATCTCCCATCACGAACTCGTCACCTATGTCACCGAATGGGTCAAACGACGGCGGGCCGCCGGAGGCGAGGACGGCAGCCTGCTCGACCACCTGACGACCGTGCGGGCGGGCGACGCGCCGCTGACCGACGAGGAGATCGCGCTCGACGGCTACAGCATCCTGCTCGGCGCCAACGTGACCACGCCGCATACCGTTTCGGGTACGGTGCACGCGCTGATCGAGCGGCCGGAGCAGTTCGCCAAGGTCCAGGCCGACCCCTCGCTCGTGCCGTCCCTGGTCGAGGAGGGACTGCGCTGGACCTCGGCCGCGTGCAACTTCATGCGCTACGCGGTCGACGACACCGAGATCGGCGGCGGTACGATCCCCGCCCGCGGCGCGGTCGTCGCGTGGATCGGTTCGGCCAACCGGGACGAGTCCCAGTTCACCGACCCGCACCAATTCGACGTCACCCGGCGCGAGAACCGCCACGTCGCGTTCGGATTCGGGCCGCACTACTGCATCGGCGGTCCGCTGGCCCGGCAGACGCTGCGCATCTTCTTCGAGGAACTGCTCGGCCGCTTCGGCTCGATCGAACTCGACGGCGAGCCGCAACACCTGCGGTCGTACTTCATCGCCGGGATGACCCACCTCCCCATCGTCGCCCAGAAACGAACGACGCCATGACATCCGGCAGCGCCCCCGCCACGTCGCCGTGGTTCGTCCGGCCTCCGGCCGGCGACCACCCGGCCCGGCTGTTCTGCTTCCCCTACTCCGGCTCCGGCGCCTCCGCGTTCAGCGCCTGGCCGGCCGCGATCGACGACGTCGAGGTCTGCCCCGTGCAGTTCCCCGGCCGGGAGAGCCGGCTGGCCGAACCGCACTACGGCAGCTACGAGGATCTGGCCGCCGCCCTGGTGGAACCGCTGGCGGCACGCCTGGACCGGCCGTTCGCGTTCTTCGGGCACTGCGCGGGCGCGCTGCCCGCGTTCGAGACGGTGGTTCGGCTCGCCGAACTGGATCTGCCGGGGCCGCACTGCCTGTTCGTGTCCGGCCAGCCCGCGCCGCACGACGCCGCGAGCGATCGCATGCTCACCATGACCGAGGCCGAGCTGCGCGCCGAATTGGTGTCGGTGGTACGCGGGCGGGGCATCGAGCCGCGGCCGGACATGGTCGAGGTGGGGATGAGCGTGCTGCTGGAGGACCTCGCCGCCGCGCGTGCCTATCGCAGGGTCGAACCGGTTCGGCTGGGCTGTCCGATCGTCGTGCTGCACTGGCGCGACGACCCCGACGTGACCCCGGACCAGCTGGAGGGATGGCGTCGGTACGCGGATTCGGTCGAGATCCGGGTCGTCGAGGGCGGCCACCACGACTTCATGAACGCGCCGGACGAGCTGCTGAAGCTGCTGACCGCCCGGCGGTGACGGCAGACGGCGGTGACGGCGGGGCGGCCCGCGAGCGCCGGCCGGCGAGGGAATCGGAAGGAATTCGTATGAGTGGCGCAGCCACCGATATTGCCGTCGTCGGGATGTCGTGCCGCTTCCCCGGTGTGCGCGGTCCGGACGGGTTCTGGCGCCTGCTGGTCGAGGGCGGGTCCACCATCGGGACCTTCCCCGAGCGGCGCGCCGCCGACGTGCGGCGCTCGACCCATCCGGACGCCGCCACGGTCGACGCGGGTTCCTTCCTCGACGCCATCGACGGGTTCGACGCGGAGTTCTTCGGCGTGGACGCGGCGGAGGCCACCGCGATGGACCCCGTGCAGCGGCTCGGCCTGGAACTGGCCTGGGAGGCCGTCGAGGACGCCCGGATGCCGGCGACCGCGCTCGCCGGCCGGGAGATCGACGTCGTGGTCGGCAGCGCGCCCTCCGGCTACGAGGTGCTGCGCAAGCTGTCCGGCGGCGACCGGGACGACCACTACGCCGCGCTCGGCTTCGGCGGCGCGTGGATCGCGAACCGGATCTCGACCCTGTTCGACGTGCGCGGGATGAGCCTGTGCGCGGACTCGGGCCAGTCCTCCTCCCTCGTGTCGTTGGCCCTCGCGTGCGACCGGATCCGCGCCGGCGCGGTCGACCTGGCGCTCGCGGGCGGCGTACACCTGATCGCCGACCCGGAGGCGGGCCTGGGCCTGGCGAACCTGGGCGCGTTGTCGCTCGAGGGCCGCTGCTTCCCCTTCGACGAACGCGCCGGCGGCTTCGTCCGAGGCGAGGGCGGGGCGTTCGTCCTGCTCAAGCGGCTCGACTCGGCCGTCGCCGACGGCGATCACATCTACGCGGTGGTGCGCGGCTGGGGGGTGGGCAGCGGCGGCGCGACCAGCCGGATGCCCGATCCCAGCCCGGCCGGGCAGGCGGCGGCGATCCGCACCGCGCTGGAGCGGTCGGGCGTGCCGTTCGACACCGTCGACTACGTCGAGGCGCACGGCACCGGAACCCGAGTCGGCGATCCGGCGGAGGCGGCCGGGCTGCGCGAGGTGTTCCGGGCGACCGGGCGGGATCGCCCCCTGGTGATCGGCTCGGCCAAGGCCAACGTCGGGCACCTGGAGCCGGCCGCCGGCATCGTCGGTTTCGTCAAGGCCGCACTGTGCCTGGACCGTGCGCGGTTGGTGCCGCACCCGAACTTCCGGACGCCCAACCCCGCCATCCCGAACTTCCACGAGCACTTCGACGTCCCGAGCGCCGCCCGGCCCTGGCCGAGCCCGGCCGACCGGCCGCGACGGGCGGGGGTGTCGGCGTTCGGCCTGGGCGGGACGAACGCGCACGTGATCCTCGAACAGGCACCGGAGGAGCCGGGGCGCCCCGGGGTCGTCGACGCGGGGACGGTGCCCTGGGTGTTGTCGGCGCGCACCGAGACCGCCCTGCGGGAGCAGGCGGCACGGCTGCGGGACCGGCTGTGTGCGGACGCGACGCCGTCGGCGGCCGATGTGGGCCACTCGCTGGTCTCGACCCGAGCGTCCTTCGCCCACCGGGCGGTGGTCCTGGGCGCCGGCCGCGAGGAGGCCCTGAACGGGCTCGACCTCCTTGCGACGGGCGGCGATTCGGCCCGTGTGCTGCGCGGGGTCGCGGCGAACCCGCCCGGCCCGATCGTCTTCGTCTTCCCCGGCCAGGGGTCGCAGTGGGCGGGCATGGGCAGGCGGTTGTACGCGGAGTCGGAGGTCTTCGCCCGCTCGATCGACGAGTGCGCGCGGGCCCTGGAACCGTGGCTGGACTGGTCGTTGCCGGACGTGGTCACGGGGACGGACTCGGCGGCGCTGCTGGAGCGCGGCGACGACGTGGTGCAGCCCGCGCTGTTCGCGATGATGGTGTCCCTGGCCCGGGTCTGGCACTCGCTGGGCGTGGTCCCCGACGTGGTGGTGGGGCACTCCCAGGGGGAGATCGCCGCAGCCTGCGCGTCGGGCGCGCTCTCCCTCGACGACGCGGCGCGCGTGGTCGCGCTGCGCAGCACGGCACTGACCGAACTGGCCGGACTGGGTGGGTTGAACGCGGTGTTCGCGCCCCTGGACTGGGTCGAGCAGCGGTTGCGGCCGTGGGCCGGGCGGTTGTGCGTGGGCGCGGTCAACGGGCCGGGGTCGGTGGTGATCTCCGGCGACCTGGAGGCACTGGCGGAGTTCGCCGCGATGGCGGCCGGCGACGGTGTCCGGGTACGCCGGGTCAGGATCGAATACGCGTCGCACTCGCACCAGGTCGAACGGATCCGGGACCGGGTGCTCGCCGCCGCGCAGGGCATCACGCCCAGGGCGTCGGCCGCGGCGTTCCACTCCACGGTCACCGGCGGCCCGCTCGACACCCGCGGGCTCGACGGCGCGTACTGGTACGACAACCTGCGCTCGAAGGTGCGATTCGGCGAGGTGATCGAAGACCTGATGCGCGTGCGAGGCAGCGTGTTCGTCGAGGTCAGCCCGCATCCGGTACTCGCGGTGGCGATGGCGGAGACCGCCGACGCGCTGGCCGCCTCGCCGGTGTTGTCGGGCACCCTGCACCGGGACGACGGGAGCATGGGCCGGGTGTTGGCGGCGTCGGCCGAACTGTACGTGCGCGGCGTGCCGGTGGACTGGACGGCCTGCTTCACCGCGGCCCGGCCGCGCCGGATCGGCCTGCCGACCTACCCGTTCCAGCGTCGGCGGTACTGGCTGACACCACCCGTCGACACCACCCCAGTGGCCGCGAACTCTCGTACGGAGAAGCTTGATTCGGAATCGGCGGTACGCAAACTCGTGTGCACCGAGACGGCCGCGCTGCTGAGCACGCCCGACGCGCCCGTCACCGGCGCCGAACTCGCCGCGAGGTCGACCGAGACCTTCAAGGCCCTGGGCTTCGAGTCCTCGATGGCGGTACGGCTGCGCAACCGGCTCACGACGGCGGCCGGGGTACGACTGCCCGCCACGGTCGCGTTCACCTACCCGACCCCGCAGGCGCTCGCCCGGCACATCCTCACCCTGCTCGGACCGACGGTCCCCGAAGTCCCGGAAACGGCGCCGGAATCGATGCCGGCGCCGACCTCGGCGGCGGCCCCGCCCCCGGTGCCGGAGACACCTTCGGCGAGCCGCAGCGACGACGAATTGTACGCATTGATCGACCGCGGGTACGTGTAGCGCCACCCGTTCGTCCGAGTAACCGTTGGGGGAGTTCCCGTGGAGGAAGTCGACAAGCTCCGGTCCTACCTGCGCCGTGCCGTCGGCGACGCGCAGGAGTTGCGCGAGCGGGTGCGCGCGTTGGAGGAGTCCGCTCGCGAGCCGATCGCGGTGGTGGGCATGGGGTGTCGCTACCCGGGCGGGGCGAACACCCCCGAAGGGTTGTGGGACGTGGTCTCCGGCGGGGTCGACGCGGTGGGCGACTTCCCGACGGATCGCGGCTGGGACCTGGAGGCACTGTACGACCCGGACCCCGCGGCGCAGGGCAGGACGTACACCCGCTCGGGCGGATTCCTCCCCGATCTCGCCGAGTTCGACGCGGCGTTCTTCGGGATCAGCCCCCGCGAGGCGCTGGCGATGGATCCGCAGCAGCGGGTGATCCTGGAGACGTCGTGGGAGGCGCTGGAGCGGGCCGGGATCGACCCGGCGGGCCTGCGCGGTTCGGCGACCGGGGTGTTCACCGGGATCTACGCGGTCGACTACGGCCCGCGGATGGGCGGCGGGGCCGCCGCCGAGGTGGAGGGCCACTCGATGGCCGGGACGTACACCAGCGTGGCCTCGGGCCGGGTGGCGTACGTACTGGGCCTGGAGGGACCGGCGATCTCGATCGACACCGCGTGCTCGGCGTCGCTGGTCGCCGTGCACCAGGCCGTGCGGTCCCTGCGCGCGGGGGAGTGCACATTGGCACTGGCCGGCGGGGTGTCGGCGCTGGCGAGCCCCGGGATGCTGGTGGAGGCCGCCCGGCAGCGTGGCCTGGCCGCCGACGGGCGGTGCAAGTCCTTCGCCGAGGCGGCCGACGGCACCGGCTGGGGCGAGGGCGCGGGCGTGCTCGTCCTGGAGCGGCTGGTGGACGCGCGGCGCAACGGCCGGCGCGTCCTGGCGGTGATCCGGGGCTCGGCGATCAACCAGGACGGGGCCTCCAACGGGCTGACCGCGCCGAACGAGCTGGCACAGCGGCGGGTCATCCGCGCCGCCGTGGCCGATGCCGGGCTCTCGCCCGCCGACGTGGACGCGGTGGAGGCGCACGGAACCGGCACCCGGTTGGGCGACCCCATCGAGGCGGAGGCGCTGCTCGCCACCTACGGACAGGGCCGCGACGCCGCCGGCCCGCTGTGGCTGGGCTCGCTCAAGTCGAACATCGGCCACACGCAGGCCGCGGCGGGCGTCGGCGGCATGATCAAGATGATCATGGCGATGCGCCACGAGGTGTTGCCCAGGACGCTGCACGTGGACCGGCCGACCCCGCACGTCGACTGGTCGTCGGGTGCGGTGGAACTGCTGACCGAGGCCCGGGAATGGCCGGCCAGGCCCGGACGGCCCCGGCGCGCCGGCGTGTCGTCCTTCGGGATCAGCGGTACGAACGCGCACGTCGTGCTGGAAGAGGCACCCGAGGAGACCGAGGCACCGGAGGCGGCGGAGCCGGCGACCGCGCCGGGGCCGGAACCGCGTCCCGGCGCGGTGCCGTGGGTGGTGTCGGCGCGCTCGGCCGAGGCACTGCGGGAGCAGACGCTGCGGCTGCGGGACCGCCTGGCCGCCGACCCCGATCTGCCGCTCGTGGGCGTGGGTCGTGCGCTGGTGACGACACGATCGTTGTTCGAGCACCGTCGGGTGGTGATCGGCGCCGACCACGACGAACTGCTCGCCCGCCTGGGCACCGACGTCGGCACGACCAGGAATCCGCCCGGGGTGGTCTCCGGCACCGTCGAACCCCTCGGCAAGACGGTGTTCGTCTTCCCCGGCCAGGGCTCGCAGTGGGTCGGCATGGGCCGCGAACTCCTCGACGCGTCACCGGTCTTCGCCGAGTCCATGAACGAGTGCGCCCAGGCTCTCGCGCCGTGGGTGCCCTGGTCGCTGATCGACACCGTGCGCGGTGAGCCGGAGGGCGCGGACCTGGAGCGCATCGAGGTCGTGCAACCGGTGCTGTTCGCGATGATGGTGTCGCTGGCGCGGGTGTGGCGCTCCTTCGGGGTGACCCCCGACGCGGTGATCGGGCACTCCCAGGGCGAGATCGCCGCCGCCTGCGCGGCCGGCGCGCTGACCCTGCACGAGGCGGCCAGGATCGTGGCCCTGCGCTCGCGACTGCTGGCCACCGCCGACCAGGACGGCGGCATGGCCGGGATCGTGCTGCCCGAACAGCGGGTTCGGGAGATGTTGGAGCGGGTCGGCCCCGGAGTGGTGATCGCCGGCATCAACGGCCCCTACTCGACCACCGTCGCGGGCGAGGCCACGGCGGTCCGGGAGGTGGTCGCGCTGTGTGAGGCCGAGGGTGCCCGCGCCCGGTGGATCCCGGCGAGCGTGCCCGGGCACTCGCCCCTGGTGGACCGGTTCGAGGGGCCGCTGCGCGACCTCCTGGGCCGGGTCACCTCCGTGTCCTCGCCGGTGGCCTTCCACTCGACGGTCACCGGCGGGCCGCTCGACACGGCGGGACTGGACGGCGCCTACTGGTTCCGCAACATGCGCGAACCGGTGCAGTTCGAGGCCGCCATGCGCAGCCTCCTCGACACCGAGCACGGCACGTTCATCGAGATGAGCCCGCACCCGCTGCTCACGATCAACATCCGCGACATGCTCGACCACACACCCGGCGCCGGCGGGGTGGTGGTGGGCTCGCTGCGCCGCGGCGACGGCGGGCCGGCCCGGTTGTACCGGTCGATGGCCGAGGCGTTCGTGGCGGGCGTCCCGGTGTCGTGGGAGGAGGCGTTCCCGGGCGGCGACGGGCCGGCGGTCGAGTTGCCCACGTACGCCTTCCAACGGGCGCGCTACTGGTTGGACATGCCCGTGGAGGGCGCCGTCGCGAGCAGCTCGGACCACCCCCTGCTCGACGCCGTGATCGACCTGCCCGACGACGGCGAACGCGGTGCGCTGGTGGGCAGCGGGCGGTTGTCCCCGCGTCGCCGGCCGTGGCTCGCCGACCACGTGGTGCACGGCGCCGTACTGGTGCCGGGAACGGCGCTGGTCGAACTGGCGGCGTGGGCGGCGCACCGGGTGGGCTGCGACGTCGTCCACGAACTCGGCCTGGAGACACCGCTGGTGTTGTCCCGCACGGCCGATCGGGAGATCCGCGTGATGATCGACGGCAAGCGCGTGCTCACCGTGCACTCCAGGGGCGCGGGCGAGTCCGAGTGGACACGCAACGCCGTCGGGGTCGTCGGAGACGACACCGGAACCGGCCGGCGTGAGCCCGACCTCGCGGCGTGGCCGCCCCCGGGCGCGGTCGAGGTGCCCGTCGAGGACGCGTACGCCGGATCGGCCGCGCTCGGGTTCGACCACGGGCCGCTGTACCGCGGCCTGAAGCGGGTCTGGCGCAGCGGTGAGGTCCTTTTCGCCGACGTCGAGTTGCCCGGCGACGACGATGCGGACCCGGGCCGGTACCGGATCCACCCGGCGCTGCTGCACGCCGCGTTGCTGCCGATCGGTCAGGGGGACGGCGACGCAGGCCGGCTGGCGCATCGTTGGACGGGTATCCGGCTGACCTCCGCCATGCCGACCGTGCTGCGCGCACGACTGGCGCCCGCCGGCGAGGGCGGCTGGTCCGTGGCCATCGCGGACCGCCACGGAGCCCCCGTCGGCGGAGTCGAGTCGCTGACGACGCGGCCCGTGGACGTCGCGGAGCTGACCGAACTGGGCTTCGACCGGCGGGACTCGCTGTTCCGGGTGGACTGGGCCCCGCTCACGGCCCCGTCCGGCGCGGCCACGGGCCGGTTCGCGGTGGCGGGGCCGCCCGACGAACTCACCGCGTCCCTCGGGGCGCGCGGGGCGCTGTTCGCCGACCTCGACGAACTCGCCGCCTCCGAAGGATCGATCCCCCCGATCGTGGTGACCACCGTCGAGCGCACCGACGCGGGCGTCGCCAACACCCCGGCCCTGGTCGAGCGCAACCTGCACCGGATGTTGCGGTGGACACAACGCTGGCTCGCCGAGGACCGGTTCGCCGACTCGCGCCTGGTCGTCGTGACGCGGGAGGCGCTCGCCGACGGCCCGGCCGACCGCGTCGACCCCGCCGCGGCCGCGATCTGGGGATTCGTGCGCACCGCGCAGACCGAGAACCCGGGTCGGTTCCTGCTCGTGGACACCGACGATCGCCCCGACTCGTGGGCGCGGGTCCCGGCGGTGGCCGAGACCGGGGAAACCCAGCTGAGGATCCGGGCGGGCGTGGTGACCACCCCGCGACTGGCCCACGTGCCGGGCATCCTCGCCGAGCACCGGGCCCGCGGCCTGGGCTCGGGGACGGTGCTGATCACGGGCGGAGTCGGTGGCCTGGGCGCGACGTTGGCCCGGCACCTCGTGCAGCGGCACGGGGTACGCCGGTTGTTGCTGGCCGGCAGGCGGGGGCCGACGGCTCCGGCCGCCGCCGCACTGCGGCAGGAGTTGATCGAGGCGGGAGCCGAGGTCGAGATCGTCGCCTGCGACGTCACGAGCCGTGAATCCGTCGCGGCGCTGATCGCCGGCGTGCCGGCGGAGCACCCGTTGACGGCGGTGATCCACTGCGCGGCCGTGCTGGCCGACGGGGTCGTCGAGACACTGACCGAGGAGCGGGTGGACGCGGTCCTCGCGCCGAAGGTGCGCGGCGCCTGGTATCTGCACGAACTGACCAGGCACCTGGACCTGTCCGCGTTCGTGTTGTTCTCCTCGATCGCCGGCGTGCTCGGTACGGCGGGGCAGGCCAACTACGCGGCGGCGAACGCGTTCTTGAACGCACTGGCCGAGGCCCGGCGGGCCGAGGGGCTCGCGGCCGGCTCGCTGTGCTGGGGCTACTGGGCGCAACGCACCGAGGCGGGCGCGGACATCGGCGAGTCGGACATCGCGCGGCTGCGCCGACAGGGCGTGCGGCCGCTGGCCACGCACGAGGGACTGGCGCTGTTCGACGCGGCGATCGCGCGGGACGAGCCGGTGCTGGTGCCGGTGCGGCTGAGCCTGCCGGCGCCGGGCGCGCCGAGTGCGGGGCAGGTGTTGTCGCCGCTCCTGAGCGCGCTGGTCGCGACGCCCGCCGGTCCCGGTGCTTCGAGCCCGGTGGCTCCGGAGGCCGCCGACATCGAACTCGCCCGGCGGATCGCCTCGCTGCCCCCGGCCGACGCGGAGGCGCTGCTGCTCGACGCCGTGCGCACGCAGACCGCGAGTGTGCTCGGCCTCGCCGACGCCGCGCGGGTCGGCCCCGCCTCGGCGTTCAAGGACCTCGGGGTCGACTCGCTCATGGCGCTGGAGTTGCGGAACAGGTTGACGGCGGTGACCGGGCTGAAGCTTTCCGCCACGCTCGCGTTCGACTACCCGAACCCGGCCGCCCTCGCGGGATTCCTGTACGCGGGCATCAACCCCGACTCCGTCGACCACCCGCTGTCCCCGACCGATCGCCTGACCAGGGAAATCGAGGGATTGGGCGCCCGGCTGGAGGACGCGTTCCGCGACCTCGCCGCGGCGGACAAGGCCACCATCACCACGCTGCTCGGCGAAGTGCAGGGCCGCGTACGGGCCCTGGCCGGCGACGGATCGCCGGTCGGGATCGCCGACCGGATCAGTGCGGCATCGGCCGGCGAACTGCTTTCGCTGCTGGACAAAGAGCTCGGCTAGGGGAGAGCGATGACAAACGACAACAACGCCGATGTGCTCGACTACCTCAAGCGGACGTCGATCGAACTGCTCGACACCCGTCGGCGTCTGAACGAGCTGACCGAGGCCGCCGCCGAGCCCGTCGCCGTCGTGGGCATCGCCTGCCGCTACCCGGGAGGGGTGACCTCGCCGGAGGCGTTGTGGGACCTGGTGCGGGCGGGCCGGGACGCGGTGTCGGACTTCCCCGACGACCGGCACTGGGACCTGGACCGGCTCTACGACCCGGATCCGGACCGGCCGAACACCTGCAACACGCGCGCGGGCGGGTTCCTGTACGACGCGGGCGACTTCGACGCGGAGTTCTTCGGGATCAACCCGCGTGAGGCGCTGGCCGCGGACCCGCAGCACCGGTTGTTGCTGGAGTCCGCGTGGGAGTCGCTGGAACGGGCCGGCATCGAGCCGCACACCCTGCGCGGCAGCGACACCGGTGTGTTCGCCGGTCTGGCCTACTTCGGCTACGGCAACCACTTCTCCACCCCCGAGGTCATCTCCGGCTACGGGCAGACCGGTTCGCTGCTGAGCGTGGCGTCCGGGCGGGTGGCGTACGCGTTGGGCCTGGAGGGTCCGGCGATATCCACCGACACCGCGTGCTCGTCGTCCCTGGTGGCGGTGCACCAGGCGGTGCGGTCGCTGCGGCAGGGCGAGTGCGGGCTGGCCCTGGCCGGGGGCGTCACCGTGATGGGGACCACGCAGGTGTTCCGGGAGATGGCGCGCCAGCGCGGCCTGGCCGTGGACGGCCGATGCAAGGCGTTCGCGGACGCCGCCGACGGCACCGGATTCGCAGAGGGCGTCGGTGTGTTGGTGCTGGAGCGGTTGTCCGACGCGCGACGCAACGGGCGGCGGATCCTGGCGGTGATCCGGGGCTCGGCGATCAACCAGGACGGCGCGTCCAACGGGCTGACCGCGCCGAACGGCCCCGCCCAACAGCGGGTGATCCGGGCGGCGTTGGCCAACGCCCGGGTGCAGGCGGGCGACGTGGACGTGATGGAGGCGCACGGGACCGGTACCACGCTGGGCGATCCGATCGAGGCACAGGCGCTGCTGGCCACCTACGGCCGCGACCGCGACCCCGAGAACCCGCTGTGGCTGGGCTCGTTGAAGTCGAACATCAGCCACACGCAGGCGGCGGCGGGCGTCGGCGGCATGATCAAGATGATCATGGCGATGCGGCACGGGATCATGCCCAAAACGCTGCACGTGGACCGGCCGTCGACGCACGTGGACTGGTCGGCCGGGGCGGTGGAACTGCTCACCGAGGCGAGGCCGTGGCCGAGCACCCCGGGACGCCCCCGGCGGGCGGCTGTGTCCGCCTTCGGGGCCAGCGGTACGAACGCGCACGTGATCCTGGAGGAGGCGCCCGAGGAGGTCGTGTCCGAGGAGGCGGCGTCGGAGCGCGCGGATCACCCGGTCGACGTGATCCCGTGGGTGGTCTCCGCACGCTCCGAGCCGGCGCTGCGGGCCCAGGCGGAGCGCTTGCGCGCGTTCGCGGCCGCCGAGCCGGACGCGCATGTCGTCGACATCGCCCGCTCGTTGGTGGCGAGCCGGTCGCGGTTCGAGCACAGCGCGGTGGTGCTGGGCCGGGACCGGGACGAGTTGCTGAGCGGTCTGACGGCGCTGGGCGAGGGCGCCGATTCCGCGCGATCGGTGCGCGGCGTCGCCGGCGAACTCGGCGGCACCGTCTTCATGTTCCCCGGACAGGGCGCTCCCTGGGCCGGTGTGGCCCGGGAGTTGTACGACACCTTCCCGGTCTTCGCACGAAGCCTCGACGAGGTCTGCGCGCGCTTCGATACCCACCTGCCCTTCGCGCTGAAGGCCCTGCTGCTCGCCGAGGCCCCGGAGGAGGCCCGAGCGCAGCGCACCGACGTGGCGCAGCCCGCGCTGTTCGCGCTCCAGGTCGCGCTGTACCGGCTGCTGACCGGGTTCTGCGGGGAACCGAACCACCTGATCGGCCACTCCGTCGGCGAGATCGCCGCCGCGCACGTGTCCGGCGTCCTGGACGTGGACGACGCGACCAGGCTCGTGGCCGCCCGCGGCCGGCTCATGCAGACGGTCACCGAGCGCGGCGCCATGCTGGCGGTGCGCGCCTCGGAGGACGCCGTCGACGCGCTGCTCGACGGATACGACCACCTCGGCATCGCGGCCGTCAACGGCCCGGAATCGGTGGTGGTCTCCGGCGCCCGTGAGCAGGTCGTCGAACTGCGGGATCGGCTGGTCGCCGAAGGGAGTTCGGCCAAGCTGCTCGACGTCGACCACGCGTTCCACTCGCCGCTCATGGATCCGATCCTGGACGAGTTCGCCGCGTCGATCGGCGAACTCCCGGCGGGACACATGGCGATCCCGATCGTCTCGACCAGGACGGGCCGCGAGAGCACGGTGGAGGAACTGACGTCCGTCGCGCACTGGGTGCGGCACGTCCGCGAACCCGTTCGTTTCTTCACCGCGGTGGAGAGCGCCCGGGCGGCCGGCGCGAGCGTCTTCTACGAAATGGGCCCGGGAGCGGCCCTCACCGGCATCGCCAAGGAGGCGTTCGCCGCCGTCGGCGTGCACGACGCGGTGGCCCTGTCGGCGTCGCGACGCAACCGCGGGCCGGTGTCCACCCTGATCGGCTCGCTGGCCCAACTGCACGTCCGCGGCGGCGCCGTCGACTGGGCGGCCCTGCTCGGCGACGTGCGGAGGCCGGTGGACCTGCCGACCTACGCGTTCCAACGGCAGCGCTACTGGCTGGACTTCCGGGCCGGGACCGACACCGCCGACGTGACCTCCGCCGGTCTCTCGGCCGCCGAACACCCGCTGCTCGGCGCGGTGGTGGAGCACCCCGGTACCGACGAGGTGGTGTTCACCGACCGATGGTCGCTGCGCACCCACGCGTGGCTGGCCGACCACGCGGTGTTCGGCGCGGTCGTGGTACCGGCGACGGCGTACCTGGATCTGGCCCTGTGGGTGGGCGACTTCGTCGGATGCACCACGATCGGGGAGCTCTCCCTGGAGGTACCCCTGATCGTCCCCGACACGGGCGAGGTACGCGTGCGGGTCGTGGTCGGCGCGGCGGACGAGATCGGCCGTCGCGCGGTGGAGGTGTACTCCGGCCCCGACGACGACGAGGATCGCGCCGCCGGCGGGTGGACCCGGCACGCGACGGGGAGCCTGGCACCGGGCGGCGCGCGAACCGAGGACGCGGGCGCGCCGGTCGCGTGGCCGCCGGCCGAGGCGGAACGGATCGACATCGGCACCCTGTACGACTCCTTCACGGACGCGGGCTTCGACTACGGGCCGGTGTTCCGCGGGCTGCGCGAGGTGTGGCGGCACGGCGACGACCTGTTCGCCGGCGCCACACTGCCGACGGATGCCGACGGCTCGGCCGCCGCCGCATTCGCCCTGCATCCGGCGCTGTTCGATGCCGCGCTGCACGCGGTGGTCGCCGGCGGGGTCGTCGAGATCGGCGCCGACCGGGGCTGGATGCCCTTCTCGTGGTCCGGGGTGGAGCGGTTCGCGGAGTGCGGCCGGGCCGTGTGGATCCGGCTCTCCCCGGCCGCCGACCCGGTGGCGGGCGACCGTGCCGTGTCGGTGGCGATCGCCGACGAGCGGGGCCGCCCGGTCGCGCACGTCGGAGCGCTGACGTTTCGACCGGCGAGCGCCGAACACCTGCGCGCGGCCCGCGGCGAGCGGTCGTTGTACGAAACTGCCTGGCGCCCGGCCCGCCCGGTCGAGCCGGCGACGCCCCCCGGGCGGTGGGCCGTGCTCGGCTCGCCCGCCCGACTCGGCGAACCGGTCGACGGCGATGTCGTGTTCCACGCGAGCCTCGACGAACTCCTCGCGGGAGAGCCGCCGCGACACATCGTGCTGTGCCCGGACGACGTCGCCGCGTCCGAGACCGACCTGTTCGCCGCCGTCGCCGACACGGACACCCGCGTCCTGGAATGCGTGCAACGGTTCCTCGCCGAGGACACGCTCGCCGAATCAACGCTGGTCGTGCTCACCCGGCTGGCCGTGGACACCGGCGGCGGGGAGCGGGTGGACAGCCTGCCCGGCGCGTCCGTCTGGGGCCTGGTCCGGTCCGCCCAGACCGAACACCCGGGCAGGTTCCGGCTGGTGGACGTCGAGGACGTGACCGCCGCATGGCCCCGCATCCCCGCCGCGCTCGCCCTCGACGAGGAGCAACTGGCCCTGCGCGGCGACGCCTACCTGGTGCCGCGCATGACCGCCGCCGCCCCCGCGGCCAACCGGATCGAGCCGCCCGCGGTCGGCGCGTACCGGCTGGGCATCCCGAACAAGGGCACGTTGGAGAACCTGACCTGGATTCCCTGCCCCGAGGTGGAGGCACCACTGACGAGCGGTCAGGTCCGCGTCGCGGTGCAGGCCGCGGGCCTCAACTTCCGCGACGTCACGATCGCCCTGGGACTGGTGGAGCGCACCGCCCTGGACGCCGGAATCGGCGGCGAGGGCGCCGGAACCGTCCTGGAGGTGGCCGACGACGTCACCGAACTCGCCCCGGGCGACCGGGTGATGGGCATCTTCTCCGGCGCGTTCGGCCGCATCGCGGTGGCGGACCACCGCCTGCTCATGCCCATCCCCGACGAGTGGACCTACACCGAGGCGGCGTCCGTACCGGGCGCCTACCTCACCGCCTACTACGCCCTGTTCCACGTGACCAATCTCGAAAAGGGCCAACGAATCCTGATCCACGCCGCGGCCGGCGGCGTCGGGATGGCCGCCGTGCAACTGGCCAAGCACGTCGGCGCCGAGGTCTACGGCACCGCGAGCCCGGCCAAGTGGCCCACCCTGCGAGCCCTCGGGCTCGACGACGCACACCTGGCCTCGTCGCGGAACCTGGAGTTCGCCGACACCTTCCTGGCCTCCTCCGGAGGCCGCGGCGTGGACGTCGTGCTCAACTCCCTGGCACACGACTTCGTCGACGCCTCGCTGCGCCTGCTGCCCGAGGGCGGCAGCTTCGTCGAGATGGGCAAGACCGACATCCGCGACCCGCACCGGGTGGCGGCCGGGCAACCGGGCGTCGACTACGCGGCGTTCGACCTCTACGAGGCCGGCCCCGATGTCATCCACGAGGTGTTCCGCGCGGTCATGGACCTGTTCGCCGACGGGCGGGTGCGACTGAACCCGATCGCCGTACGAAACATCCGCGACGCGCGCGGGGCGTTTCGCGAGATGAGCCAGGGCCGACACATCGGCAAGATCATCTTCGACATGGGCAGCGGCTTCGGCGGCGGAACGGTCCTGGTCACCGGCGCCACCGGCGGCATCGGCTCGCTCGTGGCCCGCCACCTCGTCGCCGAACACGGCGTGCGCAGCCTGGTGTTGGCGAGCCGCCGAGGCCCCGCAGCCGACGGCGCCGCCGAACTCGTCGCGGACCTGGAGGCGGCCGGCGCCCTCGTCCGGGTCGCGGCCTGCGACGTCGCGGACCGGGGCGCCGTGGCGGACCTGCTCGCCGAGATGCCGCCCGGATACCCGCTGACCGCCGTCGTGCACGCGGCGGGCGTACTCGCCGACGCCACCCTCGAAGCGCAGACCCCACAGAGCCTGGACCGGGCCCTGCGGGCCAAGGCCGGCGGCGCGATCAACCTGCACGAACTGACCAGCGAACACACCCTGTCCGCGTTCGTGCTCTTCTCCGCGCTCGCCGGCACGCTCGGCACCGGCGGCCAGGCCAACTACGCCGCCGCCAACGGCTTCCTGGACGGCCTCGCGGCCCAGCGCAGGGCGGCCGGCCGGGCCGGCACATCCCTGTGCTGGGGCTGGTGGGAACAGCGCAGCGGGATGACCGAGAACCTGGACGAGGTCGACCTGCGGCGCATCCGCCGCCTCGGCATCGCCGAGATGCCCGGCGCCGAGGCACTGGGCCTGTTCGACGCCGCGTGCACGATCGACAAGCCGGTCCTGATCCCGGCCCGACTGGACCTCACCGCGCTGCGGAGCCGAGCCGCCGACGAGATCCCACTCCTCCTGCGCGACCTCGTCACCGCCGGCCGCACCGCCCGCACCCGCGCGAGCACCGCAACCGGAGCCGGCTCCCTCGGCCTGCCCGCCCGCCTGGCCGGGCTGTCCGAGAGCGAGGGAGAGGTGGCCGTGCTCGACTGGGTCCGCGACCAGGTCGCCGTCGTCCTCGGACACCCCGCCGGCACGGGCATCGACGCCGACCAGGCGTTCACCCACCTCGGCTTCGACTCGCTCACCTCGGTCGAACTGTGCAACCGCCTGGCCTCCTCGACCGGGCTGCGCCTGGCATCCACCCTCGTCTTCAGCTACCCGACACCCCGCGAGCTGGGGCGACACGTCTTCGACCTGCTGCGCCCCGCGGAGCGCTCCAGTGCGGACGAGGGCGACGACGCGCGGATCCGCGAGGTGCTGCGCGGCATCCCGATCGACCGGCTGCGCGACGCGGGCCTGCTGGAGCAGATCCTGGCGTGCGCCGCCGCGCCGTCGCACCCCGACGCCGGTTCGCCCGACGCGGACACCGGCGCGGAGGAACTGGCGGCGCTGGACCTGGAAGCACTCGTCGACCTGGCTCTGGCCGAGAAGGGCAAGTGACCATGAACACCTCCGCGAACAACGCCGCACAGCGGCCGGCGGACGGCGGGGACCGGGTCGCCCAGGCGCTCCGCACCCTCCTGGAGGAGCGCGACCGGCTGCGCCAGGAGAACGACGCCCTCAAGGCCGCCCGGGTCGAACCGATCGCCGTGGTGGCGATGGCCTGCCGCTACCCCGGAGGAGTGTCCTCGCCCGAGCAGCTGTGGGACATGGTCCGCGACGGGGTCGACGCGATCGAGGAGTTCCCGGCGGACCGGGGCTGGCGGGACCTGTACGACGAGGACCCGGACACGCTCGGCGGCTCCTACGTGCGGCACGGCGGATTCCTCGCCGACGCCGCCGACTTCGACCCGGAGTTCTTCGGGATCAGCCCGCGCGAGGCGCTGGCGATCGACCCGCAGCAGCGCCTGCTGCTACAGACCTCGTGGGAGGTCCTGGAGCGGGCCGGCATCGTGCCCGCCGACGTGCGCGGCAGCGACATCGGCGTGTTCACCGGGGTGGCCTCGTCCGAGTACGGACTGCGCTTTTTGGAGGGCAGCGCGGGCGAGTTGGAGGGCTACCTGCTGCACGGGAGCGCGCTGAGCGTGGCGTCCGGTCGGGTGGCGTACGAACTGGGGCTCACCGGGGCGGCGGTGTCCGTGGACACGGCGTGCTCGTCGTCGCTGGTGGCCCTGCACCTGGCGATCCAGTCGTTGCGCTCGGGGGAGTGCTCGCTGGCGCTGGCGGGCGGGGTGTCGGTGATGGCCACCCCCGCGATCTTCGTGGAGTTCTCCCGGCAGCGCGGCCTGTCGGCCGACGGCCGGTGCAAGTCCTTCGCGGACACCGCCGACGGGACCGGCTGGGCCGAGGGCGCGGGTGTCCTGCTCCTGGAGCGGTTGTCCGACGCCCGCCGCAACGGCCACCCGGTGCTCGCCGTCGTGCGCGGCTCCGCGGTGAACCAGGACGGGGCCAGCAACGGGCTGACCGCGCCCAACGGCCGGGCCCAGGAGCGGGTGATCCGGCAGGCGCTGGCCAACGCCGGGGTGGAGGCCGCCGACGTGGACGCGGTCGAGGCACACGGCACGGGCACCGTGCTGGGGGACCCGATCGAGGCGGGCGCGCTGTTCGCGACGTACGGGCGGGATCGGGCCGCGGGCCGGCCGCTGCGCCTCGGCTCGATGAAGTCCAACATCGGGCACGCGCAGGCCGCCGCCGGGGTGGCCGGGGTGATCAAGATGGTGATGGCCCTGCGGCACGGCTACCTGCCCAGGACGCTGCACGTGGACACCCCCTCCCGGCACGTCGACTGGTCCTCCGGCGCGATCGAACTGCTGGCGCAGGGGTGCGAATGGCCCCGGGCGGGCGGTCCGCGGCGGGCCGCGGTGTCGTCGTTCGGCGTCAGCGGGACCAACGCGCACGTGATCCTGGAGGAGGTACCGGAGCCGGAGGACGACGGGCGCGGCCCGACAGCGGGCGTCGTCGGCGGGTTGGTGCCGTGGGTGTTGTCGGGCAAGAGTGCCGCGGCCGTGGAGCGACAGGCGGGCCGACTGCACGAGTTCGTCGCCGCCGACCCGGACGCGGACGTCGCCGACCTCGGCTGGTCGCTGGTGTCGAGCCGTTCGCGATTCGACCATCGTGCGGTGGTCCTCGGCCACGACCGCAACGAACTGCTGAGTGCGCTCGCGGCGTTGCGCGACGGCACCGAGTCGGCCGAGGTGGTGCGCGGTGTCGCCGGGAACCTCGGCGGGGTCGTCTTCATGTTCCCCGGACAGGGATCCCAGTGGGTCGGCATGGGCCGGCAGCTCTACGACGCCTTCCCGGTGTTCGCGCGCACCCTCGACGAGTGTGGGGCGGCGCTGGCCGAGTGGACCGACTGGTCGCTGCTCGACGTGGTGCGCGGCGCGCCCGGGGCGCCGACGCTGGACCGGGTGGACGTGGTCCAGCCGACACTGTTCTCGGTGATGGTGTCCATGGCCGCGCTGTGGCGGTCCTGGGGCGTGGAACCGGCCGCGGTGGTCGGGCACAGCCAGGGCGAGATCGCCGCCGCCCACGTGTGCGGCGCGTTGTCGTTGCGCGACGCCGCCAAGGTGGTGGCGCTGCGCAGCAAGGCCCTGGTGGACCTGATCGGTCACGGCGGGATGGCCTCGGTCGCGGAATCCGCGGATCTGGTCGCGGCCCGGCTGACCCCATGGCAGGGCCGGGTGAGCATCGCCGTCGTCAACGGACCCCGCTCGGTGGTGGTTTCCGGGGAACCGGACGCGCTCGACGAATTCGTCGAGAAGATGAAGGCGGAAGGTGCCCAGGCGCGGAGAATATCGGTCGACTACGCCTCGCATTCCCACGGTGTGACCCGGGTTCGCGAACAGGTGATCACACCCCTCGCCGACCTGGAACCGAAAACCTCGACACTGCCCTTCTATTCGACGCTGTACGGCGAGACGATCGACACCGCGAAACTGAACGGCGAATACTGGTACACCAACCTCCGGGAAAAGGTTCTCTTCGAATCCTCGATCCGGCGATCGGTCGACGACGGATTCCGGACCTTCATCGAGATGAGCCCGCACCCCGTATTGACCGTCCCCGTACAGGAGATCGTCGAGGACGTGGACGACGCGGTGGTCCTGTCCTCGTCCCGCCGGGACCGGGGCGAGGCGGAGGCCGTGCTCGGCTCGCTGGCCCACCTCCACACCCGGGGCGGCACGGTGGACTGGGACGCCCTGTTCGGCGCGCGCCGCCGGGTGGACCTGCCCACGTACGCCTTCCAGCGGCAGCGCTACTGGCTGAACTCCGCGCACACCGCCCCGACGGCGCAACCGCTCGCGGTCGAGGCCCCCTCGGACGAGGAGCAGGCCGTCGCGTTGGCGGATGTGCTGCCCACCCTGTCCGCCGACGACGCGGCGGCATTCGTGCTGGACCACGTCCTGACCAGGGTTGCCGTGGTGCTCGGGCACGACTCGGGTGCGACGATCGACCCGGACCGGGAGTTCAGGGAACTCGGCTTCGACTCGCTGCTTTCGGTGGAACTGAGCAAACGCCTCGCCGCGACGACCGGCCTCAAACTCAGGGCCAACCTGGCGCTGCGGCACCCGTCGCCGCGACTGGTCGCGGCGCACATCCTGTCGTCGATGGGCGGGCGCGCGGCGTAGCGTCGCCACCGTGACGCGGTACGCCCGGCGTGGCGACGCCACGCCGGGAGGTGGGCGGGCGTTCGGCGTATCCCCGCCGGCTCGGGCGGGAGCCCGCCCGCCGGGAGTGTCCCGCCGGCGGGACACCGCGGACGCGACGCGGCCCGGCCCGTTCCGGCACCCGTTGTCTTGACCGGCCGATCACACTTCCGTGAAGGTGGAGGTGATCTGCGAATTCATTCAGGTTCCTGGCCTGTTTGCCGAGGGGATGATCCCTGTGCGTTCGTTCGGTGCGTCGTCGGCGCATAAAGGATTGTGGCTGGCCCAGAAGATGTCCCCGGACATGCTCAACCACGCGCTGAGCATGTGGGACGTGGACGGTGAAATCGACACGGCGGTCATGGAATCCGCATTCCGGCACGTGCTGGCGGAAGCGGAAGTGCTGCGGATCGATTTCGTCGACGACGGCGAGGGAAATCTGCTCCTGGTGCCCCGGGAATCGACCGACTGGCAGCCGTTCTTCCTGGACGTGGGCGCCGAGCCGGATCCCGAGCAGGCCGCGCGCGAGGCGCTGGCCGACATGATGAAGCAGCCGTTCGACCTGGAGCGCGATCTGCTGCTCCGGCTCGGCGTGGTGCGGCTCGGGCCCGCCCGCTCCCTCGTGGTGATCGCCTACCACCACCTCGTCTCGGACGGGTACGGCGCGGGCGGCCTGCTGTCGCGGCGCCTCGCCGAGGTGTACACCGCGCTGGCCCGGGGCACGGCCGTGCCGGAGCCGGAACACCCGTGGGATGTCGAGTCGTTCGCCGCCGACGCCGCGCGATACCAGGAGTCCCCGAAGTTCGCCGAGGACACCGGGTTCTGGCGCGACTACCTCGCCGAGGCGCCGGCGCCCGCGCAGGTGCCACGCGTGCCGCTGTCCGACGCGGCGCGCGTCGCGCTCGCCGAGCCGATGAGCCGGGTGGACCGCTGGGCGCAGTTGGCCGACTCCATCGGCATGGTCAGTCGTACGCTGACCGTGCCGCGCGCCGAGGCGGACGGGTGGATCGCCGCCGCGGAGTCCATGGGCGTGTGGATGTCGTCGCTGCTGACCGCGGCCTCGGCGGCGTACTTCCGACACCGGTGCGACCGACCGGAGTTCCTGCTCTCGCTGGCCGTGGCCAACCGGGCCGGCGAGGCGAGCCGCACACCCGGCCTGGCGGTGAACGTGGTGCCGATGCGGGTGAAGGTGCCGCTGGGCGCGACCTTCGCCGACATCGCCGACGCGGTCGTGGACGAGACCTACGAGATCTTCGGGCAAACCGCCTGCCACTACTCGGAGATCCAGCGTGCGAGCGGCACCGTCCTGAGCGGACGCGGCAGTTTCGGCGCGGTATTGAACATCGTCGAATTCGCGGAGCAACTGCACTTCGCCGACCACTCGGCGCGCTACCTCGGCGGAACCAACGGGGTCTTCGACGAGCTGTCCATCGGCGTCTACACCGACGGCAGCGCCGACAGCGACCTGTTCGTGCGCCTCGACGCCCCCGCGGGCCTGTACACCGGCGCCGAACTGCGTTTCATCGGCGCCGAGTTGATCGAGTACATCCACGCGGTGACGGCCGATCCGCAGCTGCGCGTCGGCGCGCTGGACGTGCTCGGCGGCGACGCACGCGACCGGGTGCTGACCGCGCCGAACGAGACGACCGTGCCCCTGCCGGGGTCGACGGTTCCGGAACTGTTCGCCCGCCGGGTGGCGCAGGCCCCCGACGACGTCGCGGTGCAGTTCGGCGAATCGGCGCTCACCTACCGCGAGTTGCACGCACGATCCGACCGCCTGGCCGAGACGCTGCGCGGGCGGGGCGTGGATCCGGAGACGGTCGTGGCGGTGGCGCTGCCCCGGTCGGTGGACCTGGCCGTCGCGCTGCTCGGGGTGGTGAAGGCGGGCGGAGCATACCTCCCGATCGACCCCACCTCCCGGGCGGAGCGCATCGTTCCGGTGGTGCGCGACTCCTCGGTGCGGGTGCTGCTCACCGACGCGGCGACCGCCGAGGGGGCCGCCGTCGCCCGGGACGTCGCGGTGATCCTGTTCGACGACGTGCGCCCGGAGACCACCGCCGACACCGGCGAGGCGTCGAAGACTCCCGTCCTGTCGCGACCGGACAACCTGTTGGCCGTGATGTACGGCTCCGGACCGGCCGGCAAGGCCGTCGGCGTCGCCGTGACGCACCGGAACATGGAGCGCTTGGCCCTGGACCGCCGGTGGCACGAGGGCGGCCGAGGCACCGTACTGTGGCACTCGCCGATCACCGCCGACGCGCTCGCCCTGGAACTGTGGGTGCCGCTGCTGAACGGCGGCCGAGTGCTGGTGGCCGGGCCGGCGGAGTCGGTGGTGGACGCGCTCGCCGCGTCGACGTCGATCACGGCGGCGTGGTTGTCCGCCGGCCTCTTCTCGGCGATGGCGGCGCAACACCCCGAACGCCTGGCCGGGTTGCGCGAGGTGTGGACCGGCGGCGATCGGGTGTCCTCGACCGCGCTGCGCCGGGTGCGCGAATCCTGCCCCGACCTGACGATCGTGCATGGCCACGGCCCGACGGAGACGACCGTGTTCGCCGCGTGCGACCGCCCGGTCGACGGCGAGGCGGCGTACCACGCGGGCTCGATCGGCCGCCCGATGGACAACACCGCCCTGTACGTCCTGGGTCCGGGCCTGGCGCCGGTCCCCGTCGGGGTGACCGGTGAGCTGTACGTGGCCGGCCCCGGTGTGACGCGCGGCCGTCCCGGGCGCCCCGGGCAGACCGCGGAGCGCTTCGTGCCCTGCCCGTACGGCCCGGCCGGCGGTCGCATGTACCGGACCGGGGACCTGGTGCGGTGGGGAACCGACGGCGGGCTGGAGTACGTCGGCGCGGCCGATGCCCGGTTCGACGTGCGCGATGTCCGGGTCGAGCCGGCCGAGGCCGAGGAGGTGCTGTCCGAACACCCCGGCGTGGCACAGGCGGTGGTGGTCGGCCGGGCGGACGAGTCGGGGCAGCCGCGTCTGGTGGCCTATGTGGTCCCGGTCGGCGACGCGGGAGAGGGCGCCGCGAACTCCGCCGGGCTCTCGGGTGCTCCGGGCTCCTCGGACGCCTCGGCTGCCGGCTCCTCGGGCCCCTCGGGCGAGGAGCTGCGTCGGTTCGCCGCCGAGCGGCTGGCGGAGTCCGTGGTGCCGTCGGCCTTCGTACTCCTCGAACGCCTGCCGCTGACCGCGGGCGGTCGGGTGGACCGGGCCTCCCTGCCGAAGCCCGAGTTCGACGGCGGGTCCTACCGGGGTCCACGCAACCAAACCGAGCGGGTCCTGGCCGCGCTGTTCGCCGACGTGCTCGAACTGGACCGCGTGGGTATCGACCAGGACTTCTTCGACCTCGGTGGGAACTCGCTGCGGGCGATCCGGCTGGTCGGTCTGATCCGGGCGGAGCTGAACCTCGAGGTGTCCATCCGCACGCTGTTCGCGGCGCGCACCATCATCGGCCTGTCGGACATGTGGGGAGACCTCACCCGGTCGAGTCGGCCGGCTCTGCGCAGGCGGACGAAGGACGGCAAGGCCCTCTGAGAGGAATCCCGACAATGACGAGTCCGGTGGAAGAGCGGTGGCTCCGCCGCTTTCGTGACGACGACGCGTGCGGAACCAAGCTCGTCTGCTTCCCCCACGCCGGCGGCTGGTCCAACGCGTACCGCACGTGGGCGCGGGGACTGCCTTCGGACGTCGGCGTGCTCGCCATCCGGTATCCGGGCCGCGAGGACCGGATCGGCGATCCGTTCCCGTCCGGGTTGGAGGCCCTCGCCGACGACATCGTCGACGCCCTCGTCGGATTGACGCGGTATCGGCTGGTGTTGTTCGGCCACAGCATGGGGGCCTCGGTGGCGCACGAGGTGGCACTGCGCCTGCACAAGCGCGGGTGCCCGCCGGCCGCGTTGTGCGTGTCGGGCAGGCGTCCGTCGCACGCGCTGGAAGGTTTGCGGCGCCACTTCGGCACCGACGAGGAGATCATCGCGGACGTGGTGCGCTTCGACGAGAGCCGCGCCCCGGTGTTCGCGGATCCCGACCTGCGGGAGATCCTGCTCCCCGCCGTGCGCGCGGACTACCGGCTGGTGGACGACTATCCCGCAGGCGACCGGCCTCCGCTCGACTGTCCGGTGTACGGCTACACCGGCGACCACGATTCCGAGGTGAGCCCGGAGCTGATGCGCCGCTGGGCGGACACGACGAACGCCGGTTTTCGGATCCGGGTCTTTCCCGGTGGGCACTTCTACCTCCGGGCCGAGGAGGACACGCTGCTGGCGGATCTGCGCGATGTATTGGATCGGGTCAAGCGCGGCGTGGGGGCCGGCTCGTGACCGGGTGGCCCCGGTCCGGGCACGTCGACCGACCCGGCGAGGTGTCGATCCGGATACCGTGACCCGCGCGAGGTGTTCGGCTCGCGATGACGTACGGGTGCCGCCCAGGCCCCGGTGACCTGCCCGGATAGCGGTCCGGGCCCAGCCGGCATGGCGCTGATGGCGCCATCCGGGTCACAGTGACTTGTGGTGGCGCAACTATTGCGCCATGATGACGTCATGGATGTGAGCCCGCTCGTAGACAGGTTCGGGCGCGAGTTTGCCGCGCTCGCCCGGACCGACAGTGGGGACGCTGTCGTGCCGGAGGCGCGACTGCTCGAGCCCGTGATCCGACGCATGTTGTTCGACGCCCTGGCCGCCGCCGCGGACGAGATCAATCGCGACTTCGCCCCGGGCGCGGTCGAGATTCGGCTCCGCGAGGGCGAGCCGTATTTCGCCGTGCTGCCACGCGAACCGGAGAGTTCGCCCGACGCCGGTGCGGACGGTGCCACGGCACTCCTCGACGTGTGCGTTTCCCGGCGCCTGAAGGAGTCCGTCGAGCAGGCCGCCGACCGCGAGGGGCGTTCGGTGCGGGACTGGTTGGAGCAGGCGCTCTCCGCCGCGGTGCGGCACGAGCGCATACCCGGTGCCGCGGACCGGCGCGGCAAACGGGCCCGGCAGCGCTACACCGCCTGGGCGCGCTGACCCGACCGGGCCGACACCCAGGCCGTCCCACCGTCCCCGCACGGGAACACCCGCGACACCCGCCCGAAATGACGAGGAAGGAAAACCATGCCTGTTTTCGAGACCCCCAAGCCGATCTCCGTCGAGTTCGAACTCGGTGTCGGTGACGTGGAGATCACCGCCGAGGATCGCACCGACACCGTCGTCGAGGTACGGCCGACCGACGAGAAGGACGCCTCGGACGTCAAGGCGGCCGACCAGATCCGCGTCGAGTACAACAACGGCGTACTGCTGATCAAGGGGCCCAAGCACGGGGTGCCCGTGGTGGTGGACTTCTCTCGGAAGTCCCGCTCGGTGGACGTGTCGATCGTGCTGCCCACGGGCTCGCGGGTGCGTGGCGAGGCGGCGATGGCGGACCTGCGCGGCTCCGGACGCCTCGGGGAGTGCACGTACAAGACGTCCACCGCGAACATCCGCCTGGAGCACGTCGGCCGGTTGAACCTGCGCACGGCGGGTCACATCGGCGTGGGCCGGGTCGACGGCGACGCCGAGGTGGCAACCGCCACCGGGCGGATCCGGCTGACGGAGGTCGACGGTGCGATCGACGCCAAGAACTCCAACGGCGACATCGAGATCGGCCGGGTCACCGGCGACGTGCGTGCGCGCACCTCCAACGGTGACATCACCGTCGGCCACGCCTCGGGGGACACGACCGAGGCCAAGACCGCCAACGGCAACATCCGGGTCGCGGAGGTGACCCGCGGTTCGCTCGTGCTCAAGACCGGGTCCGGCGACCTGGAGATCGGCATCGGTGGGGACAGCCCGGCGAAGCTGGACCTGAACACCGGATACGGGCGCGTGAACAACACCCTGGAGGAGGTCGCCAAGTCGCTCGGGGAGGCCATCGAGGTGCGGGCGCACACCTCCTACGGGGACATCACGATCCAGCGGGCCTGACGGCGGGCCGTACGGTCGGGCCCGGGCCGTCGTGCCCGGTCGCGACGACGGGCGTGGCCGGCGCGCCCGGCGCCGCCGGCCGGCGATCGCCCGGCCACCCGCGCGGGGGCGGCTACTGCACCCAGCCGTTGAACTGCTGCTTGCCGCGATGGGACCGCCTGCTGTTGGACAGCGCCGCGGCGGAGGCGCGGACCATCCACGTGTTGACCGAGACGCCCTGTCGGCTCGCCGCCTTCTCGATCTCGTCCTTCATCTCCTGCGGCGGCCGGAAGTTGATCCGGGCCGTGGCGCCACCCCTGGCGCCGCCGAACTCGCCGGTCGACCACTCGCTCACCGGGTCGTCGGTCTCCTCCGGGGCGTCCTGGGCGGGGTCGTCGTCGCCCGAGGGCGGGGTCACCACGAAGCTGGGATCCATCCCGCGCAGGCGCAGGTCCACCGAGCCGGGCGCCAGGTCCCGGGTGATCTCGTCGGCCGCCGCCGACAGAACCTTGAGCAACGTGAGCCGGACGGCCGACTCCAGCGGGGCGACGAGCCGCTCGGCCACCGCGCGGGTCTCGGCATCTCCGGCCGCGGAGGCTGCGACCAGCTCGTCGCGCAGCGCCTCGACATACTCCCGTAGTTCCATGCGCCCCATCATGGCACAGCGATTGCGCCGCACGGCGCCTACCTGGCCCGATGTCGGGACACGTTCCCTTTGCCCAGGTGGAGACGCGACGGCCGGAACCGCCCGGACCGCGCCGGCTCGCCGGGCTCGGTGGGATCCGGGCGACCTGACGCCATGGTTGGCGCCATGGCCGCGCCACCGAGGGGCGGACGGGCGCGGGACGGGCGTCGCCACGTCGCGTCGCCCGTCCCGAAGCTCGCCTCAGCGCCGGTCGGAAGGTGTGTCCGACGGCGTGTCCGAGGGCGCCGGGCAGAACTCGGCGTTCACGATGGGCAGGATGGTCTCCGCCGCCCAACCGCCGTTGTAGTTGAACGCGAGCTGATGCCGGCCGTCCTCGGTCAGCGCGACCATGGTGATCGACCCCGGCGCGCCGCCGTCGTGGTACCACAGCGTGACGCCGCAGCCCAGCGTGAACCGCTCGATGCCGAGTCCGTAGGACGCGCCCGGAAAATCGGGGTTGTCGACGGTCGTCTTCAGCTCCGCCAACTGCCGTGGCGGCAACAACCTTCCGCGGATCAGGGCCGCGTAGAACCGGTTCAGATCGTCCGCGTCGGAGATCATGTCGCCGTTGCCCCAGGCCTGGGATCCGTTCGTCTCGGTGACGTCGTCGACGCGATCCGGCTGCGCCGCGAAGAGCTTGGCGTAGCCGCGGCTGCTCGGCCGGGGCAGCCGGACCCGGTTGCCGGGGTTGGACGTCGCCCCCAGCCCCAGGGGCTCGATGATGCGATCGTGCACCTCGTCCTCGTACCGCCTGCCGGCGACGCGCTCCACGATCAGCGCGGCCAGGACGTCGTTGGTGTTGGAGAACGAGTGCCGGACACCGGGCCCGAACGGCGCCTGGTGGGACAGCGCCACCCGTACGCGCATCTCGGGGGTCAGCGTGTCGTACCGATGCCGCAGGAAGCCGTCGCCCGCGAGATAGGTGGCTCCGTACTCCGGGTCGAGGGCGTAGTCGAACAGCCCGCTGGTGTGGTTGAGCAACTGCCGTACGGTGATCGCCCGCCCGTCGTTGCCGTTGCCCCGGACGAGGCCGGGCAGATGGCGCTCGACGGTGTCGTCGAGGCCCAGCCGCCCCTCCGCCTCCAACTGGAGCAGTACGGTCGCCACGAACGTGTCGGTGACGTTGCCGACCCGGAACCGATCGTCCCGGCCGCGCGGCGCACCCGTCCTCAGGTCGCCCACTCCCGACGCCGCCCGCCAGACCCCTCGGCCGTCGCGCGCTTGGGCGGTGACCCCGGGAACCCCGGCCCGTACGGCGGCCTCGATCGCCTGCCGCGTCTGCGGATGCCGGCCCCCGGCGCGGTCCGCCTCGTCCGCCGAAGCCCGTGCGGACCCGGTGAACACGGTGGCCACCATCGCCATCACCGCCAACCCGACCGCGCCGCCCCGCGCCCTCTTCCACGCCACCACGCCGTACCCCCGAAAGTCGTCCGCACTCGCCCGTCGGCCGCACCCGGTGCCGCTCCCGAGCACCCGTCGGCGGCAGCGTAGATCACCCCCGAGCCGCATGGGGCTTTTCCCGTGCCAAGACCACACCCGACGACGAAACGACCGGCCAACACCGCTTCGGACACCCGGAATTACCGGCTCGAACGCCCGCCGCACCGGCCTCGTGTCCAGCCGCCGGGACACCCCGAACCCGGCCCGGGGCGGCGCCCGCCACGGGCCGGGCCCGGCGCGGCAGGAGTTGCAGCGGGTGGCGGATGAGCGTCTCCTGGACATGAGGCGACAGTGTGTTTCGTGTGCTTTGGGAGAAGATCTGATGACTCATCAGGACATCGAAGCAACCGCCGAACCGGCCGTCCTCGCGCGGTACATCGCGGATCTGCCCGTACCGGACCTGATGCCGGGCTCGATGGAGGGCGTTCGCGAGGACGAATTCGAGGGCCACCGGATCGTCGTCAGGACCAGTTACGAGATCACCGTGGACGACCGGCCGGTCACCGCCCACCTGATGGTGTCGAACAACGGCGAGGTGCACTGCCACGCGCTGCCGGCGTACCAATTCCTGTCCGCCGTCGACACGGTGAAGGCCCTCATCCAGTACTTCCCCGACGAATTCCCGCCCGGCGGCGGAGGCGCGCCCGAGGGGCACGAGGGGCACGAGGGGCACAACCATGAGCACCACCACCACGAGCACGGTCACGAGCCGGATCACCCCGGAGGTGGCTGAGATGGCGGTCGTACGCAGAAACGTCATCACCGACCTGTCCGCCCGCGACGGGTACATCCGCGGCGTCAACCTCCTCAAACAGGAGAGCACGACGCTGCAGACGACCGCGTTCGGGATCCCCGGCCCCGCCGCGCCGGTCCGTACATACGACCTCTTCGTGATCTGGCACCACCGGGCCATGACCACGCCCGTGCCGCCGACCGGGGACTGGATGGTCCGCAACGGCGCCCATCGAGGGCCGGTCTTCCTGCCGTGGCACCGCGTCATGCTCGCCTACCTGGAGGCCAACCTGCAGCGGGTCCTGAACGACCCCGGCTTCGCCCTCCCGTACTGGGACTGGTCGATCGACGGCTCCCTGCCCAGCCCGGCGAGCCAACCGATCTGGACGCAGGAGTGGATGGGCGGTCCGGGCAATCCGATCTCCACGGGGCCGTTCGTCTTCGAGGCCGCCGACCCGAAGAGCTTCCGGGTCCGCGTGGAAACCGACAGCTCCCTTCGACTCGTCCAGGCGAACCGGGGTCTGCGCCGGGGCCTGGGAAAGCTTCCCCCGCAGGGCACCGCCTCGTCGACCACCCTCCCGACCGCCCTCGACGTGGGCGCCGCCTTCAACACACTGCCCGTGCTCGGCGGCGATCCCGACCTCGCCACCTACGACTTCGCCCCCTGGGACGCGGGGTCGAAGGGATTCCGCAACCGGCTCGAAGGATTCATCGGAACCGGACTGCACAACCAGGTACACCGCTGGGTGGGCGGCGACATGGGCCCGGCCTCGTCCCCGAACGACCCGATCTTCTACCTGCACCACTGCAACGTGGACCGGCTCTGGGAAGGCTGGATGCACCACCACGGTCGCTCCTACGCCCCACCCATGACCGCCTCGGCCGACCTCCTGGGCCACCGCATCGACGACCCGATCGTCACCCCTCTGGGCCCGAACGCCCCGGGCGGCACCCCCCGCCTGACCCTCGACTTCACCGCCGAGTACACCTACGACCTCGTCCCGTAGACCCCGACGATCCGGCTCACGGGGACGACGAGCCGACCTCGTCGGTTTCGGCGCCCCGGACGTACGCGTGGCCCGATAACCTCTTCCGCCGCATCAGGACCCGCCGACCGGGCAGGCACTGGGGATCGAGGGTGTCGGCGAGGTGGGAGGCCGGGGACGATGGCCGTGTTGTTGCTCGGTCCCGTGTTGCGGCACGTGGATCGCACGAGTGCCACGGTGTGGGTCGAGACCGACTCACCCTGTGTGGTGACCGTGACGTGCGAGGACGGCGTGGCCAGTGCGGCCACGTGGACGGTGTTCGGCCACCACTACGTGCTGGTGGTGGTCGAGGGACTGACGCCGGGGCGATCGCGGGAATACCGGGTGCTGCTGGACGAGCGGACGTGCTGGCCGGACGAGCGCTCGAATTATCCGCCGAGCGTGCTGCGCACCCCCTCGGCCGACGACGAGGAGCGCGACCTGAACGTCGTGTTCGGGTCCTGTCGCTGGTCGAGCCCGCCCAGCACCGAGGCGGGCGAGGAGCGCCGGCTCGACCCGGACGCGCTGGACACGCTCGCCCGCCGGCTGATGCGCTCGCCCGACGGACCGCTGCCGGACGCGCTGCTGCTGCTCGGCGATCAGGTGTACGCGGACGAGACCTCGCGCGCGATGCGGAACCGGCTGGCCCGGAGGCGCGATCCGGACGAACCCCCGGGCGGCCAGGTCGCCGACTTCGAGGAGTACACGCTGCTCTATCACGAGTCGTGGTCGGATCCGCAGATCCGCTGGCTGCTGTCGACCGTGCCCAGCGCGATGATCTTCGACGACCACGACGTGATCGACGACTGGAACACCTCGCACGCGTGGCGCGCCGACATGGCCGTGACCGACTGGTGGTCCGAGCGGATCGCGGGCGCGCTCGCGTCGTACTGGATCTACCAGCACGTCGGCAACCTCGACCCGGCCGCATTGGCGCGCGACGAGGTGCTCGCGGCGGTCCGCGCGGCGCCGCCGGGCGAGGACGTGGGGCCGCTGCTGCACGAGTTCGCGCTGCACGCCGACGCGGAAGCCGACGGCAAGACGACCACACGCTGGAGCTTCCGGCGCGACTTCGGCCGGACCCGGCTGCTGATGATCGACTCGCGCGCCGGCCGTGTGCTGACCACCGACCGACGGGCGATGATCGGCGCGGGCGAGTTGGCCTGGATCACCGAGCAGGCGGACGAGGGCGGATACGACCACCTGCTGATCGGCACGTCGCTGCCATGGCTGCTGCCGCCGGGCGTCCACGACCTGGAGTCGTGGAACGAGGCGCTGTGCGCGGGCGATCGCGGGCCCCGCCTCGCGCGCTGGAGCGAGTGGTTGCGGCGGACGGGCGACCTGGAGCACTGGGCGGCGTTTCGCGAATCGTTCGATGCGCTGTCCGCGCTGATCGGGCGGATCGCGCTGCACGGGCCTCGGGCGGGCGGGCCGGCGCCGGCCACGGTGTGCGTGTTGTCGGGGGACGTGCACCACGTATACGCGGCGGAGGCGCACTGGCTCGGTCCGGGAGAGGGGCCGCAGGCGGGCGACGCCGCCGGCGGCGCGGCCCGGGTCTACCAACTGACCTGCTCGCCCGTGCACAACTCGGTCCCGCCGGCGATCCGGATCGGCTTCCGGTTCGGGTGGGGACGTACGGCGACGCGCATCGGGCGCGCCCTGGCCGCACACGCGCGGCTGACGCCGCCGCCGGTCGAGTGGACGAAGCTGGGTGGGCCGTGGTTCGGCAATCACTTGATGACGCTCACCCTGCGCGGGCGCCGCGCCACGCTGTCCCTGGACCGGGCCGAGAACGGCCGGCGCCACCGCGCCGCACGGCTGCGCCGCGTCGGCCGCGCGACACTGCGCGGGGACTGACCGGGCGGCTCGTACACTGACGAGCGTGGAGGATCGTAGGACCGCCGGGACCGGTGCACGGCCGACGGCAGCCCTGCGGCCCTACGTCGACTCGTACGTCGGTTTCGACCTCCGCGGGTTCCCGGAGGGAGTGCACTGCGGCCCGCCGGGACGCGCGCTCACCACGGTGATCAGCCTGTCGGATCCGTTGGAGGTGGCGACGGGCGTCGACGACGGATCGCCGATCACCCGATACGACAGCGTGGCCTGCGGCCTGCGCAGCCGGTCCGTCGCGATCCATCACAACGGACGGCAGCAGGGTGTACAGATCGCGCTGACGCCGCTCGGCGCCCGGGCCGTCTACGGCATGCCCGCCGCCGCACTCGCCCACCACCTCGTCCCCCTCGACGAACTTCTCGGATCGCTCGGCATCGAGTTGGTCGAGCGGCTGCGAACGGCGACGACATGGGCGACGCGGTTCACCGCGCTGGACGAACTGCTCCTTCGAGCCGTCGAACGCGGCGCCGACGGCGACCGGGCGCACCGGGCGCGCCCCGAGGTGGCCGAGGCGTGGCGCCGGCTCGTCGCCACCCGGGGCCGCGCCCGGGTCGGGGCGGTCGCCGCGGGACTCGGCTGGAGCCGCCGCCACCTCACCGACCGCTTTCGCGACGAACTGGGGCTGTCGCCGAAGACCTTCGCCCGAGTCCTGCGCTTCGAGCACGCGCACGAACTGGCGACGGCGCCGGCCTCGCTCCCATGGGCCGACGTGGCGACCGTGTCCGGCTACGCCGACCAGGCCCATCTGGTCCGGGACTGGAACGAGTTCACGGGCCGATCACCCACGGCCTGGCGTCGTGGGGAAGTCCTCCTCGCGACCGGATAGCCGCCGACCGCCCGGGCCGCTGTTCCCTTTCGTTCAAGACCACCCGATCGCCGGCGCGGCACGATCGTCGGCATGAGACTCCTCAACGACGAACACGACGCCGTCGACCTGCGGACCACCCCCGTGCACCTCGGGCTGGGATCGCGCGCCAAGCCCATCGAGGGCTTCGCCTGGGACCCGGAGGTGCTCCAGGCATACGGCGCCGCGGTCGCGGCGGACGGCGCCGAAGGCCGGATGGTGATGATCTTCGACGGCGAGGGCCCCGGCGACCACTGGGAGCGCCACCCCGCCGGTGACGAACTGGTCGTCTGCCTGAGCGGGTCGGCGACGGTCGTCCGCGACATGGACGGGGCACGCGAGCGCGTGCGGCTGCGACCGGGCGAGGCCACCATCAACCCGGCCGGCGCCTGGCACGTCGTCGACATGGCCGGGCCGACGTCCATCCTGACCATCACCGCCGGCCTCGGCACCGACCACCACCCCCGAACCGACACCCACCCGGGCGAACACACCGGCACGCCCGACCCGGAAACGCCGTGACGACACGCATCGTGTCCCTCGGCAACTTCGGCGTCGACCACCCGGCGTCGATCCGCGCCGGGCGTCCTCGGGGGGTCAGGGGCTCTCGTGCGACCGGGTCTCGTTGGCGCTGCGCAGTTCGGCGTTCAGGCGCAGGGCCTCCTCGAGTTGGTCCTCGAGGATGACGATGCGGCAGGCGGCGTCGATGGCGGTGCCCCGATCGACGAGTTCGCGGGCGCGTTGGGCGATGCGCAGTTGGTAGCGGGAGTAGCGGCGGTGGCCGCCCTCGGAGCGCAGGGGGGTGATCAGGCCGTAGTCGCCGATCGCGCGCAGGAAGCCCGGCGAGGCGCCGATCAGTTCGGCCGCGCGGCCCATGGTGTAGGCGGGGTAGTCGTCATCGTCGAGCCTGTCGGTGCCGGTCGGGGTCGAGCCGGATTCGGGTGCCATCGGCGCCTCTCTGGAGTTCACATCCGTGGGAGCTGTTCGGGGAACGCGTCGAGGGGCCCTGGTGCCGTACGGCACCAGGGCCCCGAAAGAAATCCACACCATCCACCGACACCGAGGTGCCGGCCTATCCGTTCCGCACGCTTCCCAACGGGTGGGGGTGCGGGGATCGCAATTGCGTGACCGCGGACGACCTTTCGTATCGGCGTCTCCACGGATCCCACTCGGCCGAAGTCTCACCGTGCCGAGCGGGCGATCCGGATGGCGTTCGCTCCTTCCTCTCCTGTCCCGCGTTGTGCAACGTGTGCTGCCTGTCCTGCGCGGCGACCCCGTGGGCCGCCGTCGGTTTCTCCTCGGCCCGACAACCGGTCTCCGGAGCCCCTGCCCAACAACGAACGGCCCCGGGACTCTGCTGTCGAACCCTCGACGACGCGTGCCGGTTCGTCTCCGTCACGCCTCACTGATTCGCTTGGTTACGACAGAAAACATAACCATCGACCCCTCTGATGTCTACTCCATGGGCAATAGATTTTCCGGCATCGTCGGAGGTGGAAACTGCCGCTCCCCCGGGGCGTGTGCGTGACGTCGGCAATCGGGGTGGGCCGTCGTCCGGTCCCGGGGGCGCGTGGAACGCATAGAGGGGCCCCGGTGCCGTACGGCACCGGGGCCCCGAAGGAACTGCTACACCACCTGCCGGCCGTGATGTCGCGCCGGCTTCATGTTTCCGCGGGCCCGACCGAACTGCCGTCGGGGGCGCGGGGATCGCGGTTGCTCGACCGGAGACCACCTCACTATCGATGTCCTGCGGTACCCGGGCCCAAGACTTCCGCCCGGGCGATCCCGATGGTGCTCGGCCCCTCCGTTCTTCCCTCGAATATCGACTGCTTGACCACTGCACCGCCTGCGGTGACCCCTGATACCGCGGGCCACCCGGTCCGGCCGTCAGCCGCGTCGCCCTGTCCTTCGAACCGTGGCTTCGCAACTCCACCGCCGAACCGTCCTGCGTACTACGAACACCTGTACTACCGCCCGGCAGTTCGTTCCCTCCGGGCCCTTCGGTCTCCCTGGGCTACGAAAAAAACCATAGCCACGCCACCACGTGATGTCTACTCCAGACACGATAGATTTTGCCGTCTCCAAACAACAGGCAATCTGCTCCACACCAAAGCACCCCAGCCGGCCCAAACCCCCGTCCATCCCTTCTCTCGTCCCTCGGTGTCGGACACGCCTCGCACTCCGGGAGTCGGCCGACCGCATCCCCACCGGTGGAACGCCGGTGGTGTCCGGCCGGGACGATCTCGATCGGGTGCCGGTTGTTGGAAACGGTGATCGACAAGGTTCATCTCTGCTATTGATGGACGGACTGTCGACTGTCGCGGGGTGGACGCCCATGTACTTGAAGATCACGGTGTTGGTGGTCGCGATCCTGGGGATCGTCTCGACTCCCTTGATCTGGCTGTTGGACGGACCCGACAACGGTCAGGTGGTAGCCGCCTCCGTCCAAGGCGCCACCGGCGTGGTCGCGTTGATCTGGGCTCTGCTCCAGAAACCGCCCCCGGCTCCCGGGGCGCAGGACGTCGCCGTGGATACCGGCACGGCGCGGTCCACGGGCGGAGGGGCCACCGTCACCGGCGTTCGTCGCCCTGGTGGTGCCGGAAACGGGTCGGCTCGGGTGGAACGTAGCGGAGACGCCACGGCGCACGGCCGCGACAGCAGTGCGAGCACGGGGATCGACTACGGGCCGTGAAGCGGAAATGGTGGCAGGGACGTTCGGCCGGCATCGAGGCGCGGGCCGACGACGTCGGCATTCCCACGCCCGACGAGTCCGTGCCCGATGCGCGGGTCACGGATACCGGTAGTGCGGATGCCCGGGACGGCGCCGTTGCGGTGAGCGGCATTCGCGGCCCAGGGCCGGCCGGGCAGACTCGGGCGTCGGGAACCGGGGACGCCATCGCCGTTGCCGGGGTCGCCGTCAGCGGGGTCGTCGGCTCGATCGGAGATATCGACCAGAGCGTGCGCACCTACGCCGCGCCGCGCGCCCCCGCCGCGTGGCCGCATCAGGTCGGGGTCATCCCGCGCCGCGCAGAGGCGTTCGTGCGCCGGGCCGAGATGGCGGAGATCCGGGACGTCGGCCTACCGGCGTCGTGTCGAATCCTGACCGGGACCGGCGGGGTGGGCAAGACGCAGCTCGCCGCCGATTTCGCCCGCCGTGCCTGGGACGCCGACGAAGTCGACGTACTTGTGTGGATCACCGCGACCACCCGTTCGGCCATCGTGACCGGCTACGCCCGGGCCGCTGTCGAGCTTCTGGGCATGGACGGGGACGATCCCGACGAGGCCGCGAAATCTTTCCTGGCATGGTTGGAACCCAAGCCGAACCAGCGGCCGTGCCGCTGGCTGATCGTGCTCGACGACGTTGCGGATCCCACGGATCTGCGCGGATTATGGCCGCCCCCGGGGCCGCACGGCTGCTGCGTGCTCACCACCAGGCGGCGCGACGCCGCCCTGGGCCCGGAGCGCCGACTCACGCACGTGGACCTGTTCACCGCGGATCAGGCCGCCGCCTACCTCACCACCGCACTGGCCGCCCACGGCCGCGCCGAGCCGGCCGACCAATTGGCTTCTCTGGCAGCCGACTTGGGCCGTCTGCCCCTGGCACTGTCCCAGGCCGTCGCCTACCTCGTCGATGCCGGAGTGGACTGCGCCACGTACCGACGCCTGCTCGCCGAGCGGCTGCCCGAGCCCGACACGTTGCCGGATGACCAGACCCTCGCGGTGTCCGCACTCTGGTCCCTCTCGATCGATCGGGCCAACCGGCTCACACCCGTCGGACTGGCTCTGCCGATGCTGCGGTTGGCGGCCATGCTCGATCCCAACGGCATTCCCGGTACCGTCCTGATTGGTGTCTCCGCTCGCGACCACCTCGCCGAAGACCGCGATCGCCGGGACTCCTCCACCGAGGAACGGGCCGTGGCACGGGAGGAGTCCGCGGTGTCGGTCGACGACGCGATCGGCGCGCTGCGCGCGTTGCACCGCCTGAACCTGATCGATCACATCACCCACGGCCCGCTCCCGACTGTTCGTGTCCACCAGCTCGTTCAACGCACGGCCCGCGCACCGTTGGCCTCCGTCGAGCGCGATCGGCTCGCTCGTATCGCCGCCGATTCTCTCGTCGACGTCTGGCCGGAGGGCGAACGCGACGCCGAACTCGTGGAAGCGCTACGGGCCAACACCGATGTTCTGTGCGGCCACGCCGGCGCCGCCCTGTGGCATCGCGAGGCGCACGTCGCGATGTACCACGCCGGCAAGAGCCTCGGTACAACAGGCAGGGTCGGCGCCGCCGCAGAGCATTTTCGACAGATGCTGACCACGGCGCACCGGCACCTGGGCGCCGATCACCCGGACACCCTCATGATCCGCAGCAACCTCGCCGGCTGGCGAGCGGAGGCGGGGGACGCGGCGGGGGCGGCCCGCGCGTTCGAGGAACTCCTGGCCGACGAGCTGCGGATCCTGGGGCCCGACCATTCCAACACCCTCACCACCCGCTGCAACCTGGCCTACTGGCGAGGAGAGGCGGGGGACGCGGCGGGGGCGGTCCGCGCGTTCGAGGAACTCCTGGCCGACGAGCTGCGGATCCTGGGGCCCGACCATTCCAACACCCTCACCACTCGTAACAACCTGGCCTACTGGCGAGGGGGAGCGGGGGATACGGCGGGAGCCGCCCGCGCATTCCGGGAACTCCTGGCCGACCAGCTGCGGATCCTGGGCCCCGACCACCCCCAGACCCTCGGCACCCGCAACAACCTCGCCTCCAAACTGGGGGAGGCCGGAGACATCTCCGGAGCTGTCACCACTTTCGAACAACTCCTGGCCGACCAGCTGCGAGTTCTGGGGCCCGACCACCCCGATACCCTCATCTCCCGCAGCAATCTCGCCGGTTGGCGAGCAGAGTCGGGGGACGTTGCGGGGGCCGTTCGCGCGCTTGAGGAACTTTTGGCCGACCAGTCGCGGATTCTCGGTCCCGAGCACCCGAATACCCTCACCACCCGCAGCAACTTGGCCGGCCGGCGAGGGGACGCAGGGGACGTCGCGGGAGCGATGGCCGCTTGCGAAGAACTTCTGGCCGTGGTGGTGCGAACCTTGGGTGCCGGCAGCCCCGCCACACTTGCCATCCGCGGTAACCTCGCCTACTGGCAGGCCGCAGCCGGGGACGTCACAGGAGCCGCCGCGGCGTGCGAGCAACTCCTGACCGACCAGTTGCGAATCCTGGGCTCGGACCACCCCAACACCCTTACCACCCGCCGCAATCTCGCCGGCTGGCGTGGAGCCACGGGGGACGCGGCGGGAGCCGTCGCCGCCTTCGAAGAACTCTTGACCGACCAGCTGCGAGTTCTGGGGCCGGACCACCCCGACACGTTGAGCACTCGCGGCCACCTGGCCGGCCGGCGTGGGAAGGCGGGCGATGCCGAAGGAGCCGCGGCCGCCTTCGCGGAACTTCTCACCGACCAGCTGCGGATCCTGGGCCCCGATCACCCCGAAGTCCTCATCACCCGCCGCAATCTCGCCGGGTCGCTCTGGCAAGCGGGGGACGCCGCGGGAGCCGCCGCCGCCCTCCGAGGACTTCGGACCGTGATGGTGACGGAGGCCGTGGAACCCGGGTCCGCATCACATTCCCAAGAGCGCCCGGGATGATTTCGTCCTCCGTTGCCCGACAAGTGGGCGATCGGTGGCACGTGGGTTCCGGGCGTGGTCGAGGGCGCGCTGTGGGTCCGTGGCCGGGAGCGGTACGCCGACCTCCGGGACGCGGTCGCCAGGGTGTGGGGATCTCCGCGATCGCCGAGGTGCCGGGCCCGGAGCGCGAGGCCGTACGGCGGTTCGCGGCGTAGGCGGTTACGACTCGTCCTGGCGTAGGCCGAGTTCGGTGGGTACGTACGTGGGGTCGGGGTGGGGGCCGTTGCGGAACGCGTGGACGGTCAGGGCGGTGGGGGAGGGGATGCCGAGGGCTCGGGCGGCGGCGACGGCTTGGGCGGGGACGGTGCCGGCGCCCCAGTGCACGATCGGTACGCCGAGGGTCCATTCCGCGATTCCGGGCGCGCACTCTTGCGGCCGCCAGCCGGTCGCGAACATGCTCCGGGCTCGTTCGGAGCCGGGGTTCGAGGCGTCGGGCAGCCTGGCGGCGTCGAGTTCGGGGTCCATGACGCTGGTGTAGAGGGAACCGCCGTGCGGGCCGGTCATGAACTGCACGACCTCGCCGCCCGGGCCGGCCATGACGACCGCCGAGTCGGCGGCGAGGGTGGTCAGTACCCAGTCGAGGCGGCGCTGTAGGTCGTCCCACTCGGTGCACTCCGGCGCGCCGCCGACGGCGCTGGGACGATCGCCGAAGTCCTCCACGGAGTAGAGCTCGGTCGGGCCGTCGTCGTCCGCGCCGCGCACCACCACGTCGTCCGCGGACAGGCGGAGGACGTCGCGGAGGGCTTCGACGACCGCGCGTCCGCGCGCGCCGCGCACCGAGGCGTCGCCGTACCAGCGCCAGGACAGCGACCAGACGTGTTCTCGGACCGGCATCACCGAGCTCGGCCCGTGTCGCCACTCCGCTGCGGCGAGCAGCCTTTCCTGGTCCGCGGTGAGCGGGACGCCGTTGCCGGCCCGGATCTCGGCGACGACGAAGTCGTCGAGGCGGGTGAGGGTGACGGACGGACCCGCCTCGGGGGCGCCGATCCGGACCCGCGTGTTGTCGGGTTCGCCTTCGTCGCCTACGAGGTGGGCGACATACGGGATTCCGGCATGGTCCGGACGCGACAGCGCGTCCCAGAGCGCGTGTTCCATGGCGGCAGTGTGCCAAGGCAGGCCGACAGACCGTACCGGTGGTCGTCGAGTCGATCGGCGCGCACGGCCTCGTGGGCCTGCGTGACGCGACGCACCGGGACGAAGTGGTCGCCGCGCTCGGGGCGGCAGCCGGGCCCGGCCCGCCGATGCGGGGCCGGGCCGTTCGTGTGGCGGTGGTGGCTGTCAGGCGAGAGCGAGGAAGAGCTTCTCGAGTTCTTCCTCGGTCATGGGGGCCTGGTTCTCGTCGGCGTTGTTCATGCACTGGCGCATGCCGCCGGCGACGATTTTGAAGCCTGCGCGGTCCAGGGCCTTGGAGACGGCGGCGAGTTGGGTGACGACGTCCTTGCAATCGCGGCCGGCTTCGATCATGGCGATGACGCCGGCGAGTTGTCCCTGGGCACGCCGCAGGCGGTTGAGGACTGCGTTGACTGCGTCGTCGTCGACTTTCACCGATGCCTCCTGGCCTTGTGTGCTCTTCTTCATGGTACCCCAGGGGGTATCAGTGTTCGGAGCGCCGGTGGTCGCGGAGGGCGGTGAGGGTGTGCTCGAGGTCGCCCTGGTGGGGGCGGTTGTGGGGGAGTTTGGCGAGGATGGCGGCCATGCCGCATGTGTCGCTGAGGGCGGAGAAGACCAGGCCGCCGGCGATACCGGCGGATGCGAGGCGGAAGGCGGGTCGCAGACGGCCGAGCGCGAGGCCGGTCAGGACGACGGCGCCGGCGGTGAAGCGGACCTGTCGTTCCATCGTCAAGGACGACGAGTTCGTGCAGGCGGCTGTCGGCCTGGTCGACGTCCAGGGTGTGGGGGTTGGTCATGATGCGGGATCCGTCCTTGTTTTCGGAGGGTGCCTGGATATGGGCGGCGCGATGCCCGGGGAGCGCCTGTGGTGTGGTCGTGGCGGGGTGTCAGTGGAGGGCGTCGGCGAGCATGAGGGCGGCGACGGCCAGGAGCACGACGGCGAACACGCGCTGGAGAGCGGGGCCGGAGACTTTCCCGGCGAGGCGCTTGCCGTCCCAGGCGCCGAGGATCGCGGCGCCGGTGAAGGGAGTGATGAGCGCCCAGTGCAGGGGTGTGGGGGTGCCGACGCGGGCGGTCAGCGCGGCGAGGGAGTTGACGGTGATGACCAGGAGGCTGGTGCCCACGGCGGCCCGCATGCGCAGTCCCAGGACGGAGACGAGCGCGGGGACGGCGAGGAAGCCGCCGCCGACGCCGAGGAAGCCGGTGACCGTGCCGAGTCCGGCCCCGGCTCCGGCCGCCCGGGCGGGGCGGACGGGTTGCGACGGCGGGTCGGTGGCAGGGGGTTTGAGCATGGCCGCGGCGGCGAGGGCGGCTATCGCGGCGAAGGCCGCGGTCAGGGCGGCTTCGGGCAGGCGGGCGGACAGGAGGCCGGCGGCGATGGCGGGCCCGATGCCGGCGGCCGCAAACGGGATGCCGGTCTTCCAGCGGACGTTGCCGCAGGTCGCGTGGGTGTAGAGGGCGGTCGCGGAGGTGGCGGTGACGATGATCAGCGAGGCGGTGGTGGCCGCGGCCGGGGTGAAGCCGAGGAGGTAGATCAGGGCGGGGACGGCCAGGACGCTGCCGCCGCCTCCGAGTGCCCCGAGGGCCAGGCCGACGACGGCCCCGGCGGCGAGGGCGAGGAGGAGGGCGCTCACGCTATCCGGCCGCTGCTTCCGTGCTCGTCCACGACCGGCAGTGCGGCCGACGCCCAGGCGTTCATGCCGCCCTTGACGTCGACGGCGTCGGCCCCGCGCCCGGCGAGGAGCTCGGCCGCCTGCCGGGAGCGGTGACCCGAGCGGCAGATCACCACCAACGGGCGGCCCTTCGCGGCCGGCGGCAGGTCCTGGCCGGCGAGGAGGCGGGAGAGCGCGACGTGGACGGCGCCGGGGGCGTGCCCGGCGTTCCATTCGGCCCGCTCGCGTACGTCCAAGAGCACGGCGTCACCGGACGTGACGCGCTCGTGGGCCTTGGTGGGAGTGACGCGGGCCGTGCCGCGACGGAAGAGGAACATTCCGTCGTCCTTCCAGTCTTGGGGGTGGGGCTGTGGGCGGTTCAGCGACCGGTGTCGGTACCGGTGGTGAGGGGGAGGCCGGCTTCGGTGGCGGCGTCGAAGGTGTCGTCGACGGCGACGACGTCGCGTCCGGCGGCGTCCAGGAAGGAGGCCGCGATGGCCGCGCGCATGCCGCCGGCGCAGTGCACCCACACCGTGCCGGGCGGGACCTCGTCCAGGCGCCGGTGGAGCTGGTGGATGGGGATGTGCGCGGAGCCCGTGATCCAGCCCTTGGCGCGTTCGGAGTCGCGGCGCACGTCGAGTACGACGTCGGGGCGGGGGTCGTGGGCAGCGAGGTCGGCGAAGGTGGCGCGGGGGAAGGAACGCGGGCTTTCGCCGTCGGGTATCCAGTCGCGGGGGCCACCGGTGGCGGCGGCGGCCGGGCGGTCGATGCCGACGCGGACCAGTTCGCGCCGGGCGGCGGCGAGCTGTGCGGGGGACTCGGCGAGGAGGGTGACGGGCTTGCCCCAGGGGATCATCCAGGCGAGGTAGGTGGCGATCTTCCCCTCGGCCTCGAAGTTGAAGGATCCCGCGAGGTGGCCCTCGGCGAACGTGATCCGGTTGCGCAGATCCACCACCCATTCCCCGGCTGCCAGACGTGCGGCGATGTCGGAGGGATCGGCCACCGGCGGCGAGGTCAGGTCCACCGGCGCAGGGCCCTCGGCGTTGGCCGGGCCCATGTGGGTGTAGTAGGCGGGCACGTCCTCCAGGCCGACGAGCAGTTCGGCGACGAAGGAGTCGACGTCCTTGACCAGGGCGTCGTTGCCGCTCCTCTCCTTGCCGATGGTGGTGGCGTCGCCCTCGGACTGGGAGGAGGAGCAGAAACTGCCGAAGCCGTGCGTGGGCAGGACCGGCGTCTCGTCGGGGAGTTCGGTCGCCAGCCGGTGGGCGGAAGCGTGCTGGGCGCGCGCCAGCGCCTCGGTCAGTCGAGGCTCGACCAGGTCGGGGCGGCCCACCGAGCCGATCAGCAGCGACCCTCCCGTGAACACCGCCGCCACCGCGCCCCGTTCCTCGAGGATGTAGGACGTGTGGTGGGGGGTGTGGCCGGGGGTGGCCATCGCCCGCAGGGTGACGCCGTCGTCGACCTCGACGGTGTCACCGTCGGCGACGGGCGTGCGGGCGAACGCGACCCGCGCGTCGGCGGGCACGAGATAGACGGCGCCGGTCAGGCGCGCGAGGTCCAGGCCACCGCTCACGTAGTCGTTGTGGACGTGGGTCTCCGCCACGTGCGAGATCCGCACCCCCCGTGCCGCGGCCGCCGCCAGGACCCGGTCGACGTCGCGTGGCGGGTCCACCACCACCGCACTGCGCGCACCGCCCGCCAGGTAGCTGCGGTTGCCCAGGCCCTCGGTTTCGATGGTGTCGATGAAGAACACGCGGCTGCTCCTTTCGGCTGAGATTTACCCCTGGGGGTATATTTTCGAGCGTAGCACGATTACCCCTGGGGGTATTTTCGGCGGCAGTGGAACCCGCTCTCGCGAGGGCGTGCGGCAACCCGCCGCCCGTCCGTTTCCACCCGTGCGGCGGGATCGTCGAATCGGCGGTCGGCGAATGGGTGATCAACCCGCTACGTGCGCATGGCCGGGCGCGACGGCGACGAGCGCCCGGCTCGAGCGGTTCGCGTGATCGTCACGGAACCGGCGTCGGCCCCGGCGAATGCGGACGAGTTCGGGAGCTCGGGATGCACAGCGGAGAGTGACACCACAACGACGTATCGTCGTTCACGGGCCTTCGTCGACCGGACCCGGATGTGGCGGAGCCGGGGGGGCGGTGCGGTGCCCGATCGCCTCCCGAGGTCGTGTCGCGACCGAGGGCCAGGGCGAGCACGCGACGCCAGTCCACGGGGCGGGTGGGTCGGGGAACGCCCGGGCGATCGCGCGGGACGACGACGCGTAGCGCGGCCGGACGCAGGGTGCATACGACCGGTGTACGCATGCGGAGTGCCTCGCCGTCGACCGCGACGGGAATCTCGGCGGCCCCGGAGCCGACCTCGACGCGGCGGGCGCTCGTCACGGTCAAGGCCTCGGAGCGGTCACCGCGTACGACCAGGTCGGCGGCCCGGACCGCGCCCCGGACGTGGATGCCCAGCACGCCGAGTTCGCCGTCGTCCAGGCGCGGGCGTCGGCCGGTGCCGGCCATCTCACTGGGGGAGTTGTACCGATTGTTGCTGATCAGCAGGGCCTGCTGGGCGGTCAGGACGGTGTCGTCGTCGACGCGCGCGTCGAGCCGTACGCCACCTTCGCCGACCAGCAGGTCGGGCAGGAGGCCGAGCGCCGTCGCGGTCTTGTCGTCGCGATACTCGGGGCGCTGCACGACGTCGGCGTACGCACCGAAGGACACCGTGTTGACGAAGGCGCGGCCCGCGACATCGCCCAGGTCGACGCGCAACTCCTCGCCATCGGTGAGCGCGTCCAGGCATCGGCCCGGGTCGGCGCGGTCGAGCCCGAGGTCCATCGCGAAGTGGTTGCGAGTTCCGGCCGCGATGACGAGGAAGGGCAGGTCGTGTTCGGCGGCGACCGCTGCCACCAGCGCCTGGGTGCCGTCGCCACCGGCCACGCCCAGCAGGTCCGCGCCGTCGACGACGGCTTCCCGGGCCAGTTCGGCGACGTCCGCGGGAGCGGAGGGGTCGAGGAGAACGACCCGCGCGCCGAGTTCCTCGGCCCGTTCGACGAGGCCGAAGCGGCCGACCTTGCCTCCCCCGGACTTCGGGTTCATGATCAGGAACGGCCTCGCGGGCCGGGGCGCGGCCGTCGCCGGTTGCACACGGTCCGGGTCCGACGTGCGCAGGGCCGCCCGGGCGCACGCCAGGGTGGCGGCCCAACACGCGCCCAGGATCAGAGCGTCGAGCCACAGGCTGTTGAAGGCGAAGAGCACGAGGACGGTCACCGGCGCGCACACCGCGACCAGTGCGCCGACCAGCCGGACCACGCCCCGGTGCGCGAGGAACCACCACAGACCGACGGCGCAGGCCACCAGGCCGAGAAACGCCGCGCCCACGATCAGGAACCCGGCCTCGCGCAGTGCGATCACGAGGACGACCACCACGCCGACGACGGCGAGCAATGCCAGACGCGCCAAAAGGCGTGCGGCCCCGCCTCCGTCGACGCCGGCCGCTCGCCGTGACGCGGCCGTTGCGTACCGGCCCATGGTGTGCCTCCCGGCCTGCTCCGCCCGACCGATGCCCACGGAAGAGTCGGCGTGCGGTCGAACCGCATCCGACCGGGTGACGTCGTCTTCCGATCGTGCCGGAGACGCTCGTCGCGGGCTTGGTGTGATGGAGACGGCAGAGGACCGGTGTCGCACCGCGGTCTCCTGCCGCCTCGGCGTTGCCACGAACGCTCAATACCGATTCCTGGCCCCTCCCGTGCACAGAGCCCAGATGACGGCGATGTCGATGGCGATGAGGATCGTCGACCACAGCGGATAGTGCGGCAGCCAGGCGAAGTTGGCGATCATGCTCAGCCCCGCGAGCAGCACGCCCACCATGCGCGCCCAGAGCGCGTTGGCGAACAACGCGAGGCCGGCGAGAGCGACCACGATCCCGAGGATCAGGTGGATCCAGCCCCAACCCGCGACGTTGAAGCCGAACGTGTAGTTGTGGGTCCTGACGATGACGTCGTCTTTCGCGATGGCGGAGATCCCCTGGAATACCGCCAACACCCCGCCGACGATCATCAGGACCGCTGCGAACACCGTCCATCCGCTCGCGGCGGTGGATGATGGGGTGTGATGTCGCGTGCTTGTGTGATTGCTCATCGCTGATCATCCTTTCGGGCGCCGACACAGGCATCTGCCCGCGGCGTCGGCGTCGACCATCTCCATCGGCGTGCGGCTTTCGCCGCTTCGCGTCGGCGCTCCGAACGAACCACCGCTTTCGAGGCGTCGCCCGCTTCCTGCACCGTGGCGCCCTGGGGCGCGCCCGCGTGCGCGTGTGCCGCGATGCAGCCGTCGCATTCCTCGCTCACCGCGACGGTCGGCGCGATGAGTTTCCTGGGCTCGTGGTCATCGGGGTCTCCTGTTGTTCCGCCCCGCTTCCACCGTCTCTCTCGTGTACGAAAGGCGCCACCGGATCGACACAGGCACGCTGCTGTGGCAACAGGCCGAGAACGAGATCCGCCCGGAAACCGGTCGATCCTGCCGTGGTCTCCACCGGCCCCGTCTGCGCCATCGCCATTGCCATCGTCATCCGACCGAACCGAGGTCGACTTCGTCGGTAATGTTCTTGGACGCGAGTTCGGCTGCGTGCATCACCTTCCGGCTCGCCGAGAACCCCTGTCCGCCTGCCGATCGACCACCGATACGAATGGGCGGTCCACTATGCCGACTTGCGAGCACGCGATGACCTCACCGAGCCTGGCCGTCGTGAGCGGCGGCCCCGGCACCGGCAAGACCACCTTGGCCCACGCCCTCGCCCAGGAGCTCGGGTGCCCCGCGATCATCCGGGACGAGATCAAGCAGGGCCTGGTCCTGTCCACCCCCGGCCACCGGAGCGGCGGCGACGATCCGCTCAACCGCCCGACGCTGGACGCGTTCTTCGGCGTACTGAAGGTGCTCCTCCGAGCCGGAGTGACCACCGTGGCCGAGGCCGCCTTCCAGGACCGACTGTGGCGCCCGAACCTGGAGCCGCTGACCAGCGTCGCCCGCATCCGCGTCATCCGCTGCGTCACGCCTGCCGCGATCGCGCACGACCGCATCGTCCGGCGCGTCGAGGAGAACGCGCACCGAGCCGCGCACGGCGACCGAGACCTGCTCGACGCGATCGCGGCCGGAGAGCACTCCCTGGAGTCCTTCGTACCCATCTCGCTCGACGTACCCACGCTCACGGTGGACACCTCCAACGGCCGCACCCCGCCCATCCCGGACATCGCCGCCTTCGTACGAACAACCACTCCGGACGGAGCCCCCCACCGGCACGGATAGCCCGCCCGCCGCGCGAGCAGCACGAGTGTGAGCCGCGGCCGGTGGCATCGGCGACCAGGTCGGGTCGGAGTGCCTCCGTCGCGGACCTCTCGTGCGCGTCCGTTGCCATACTGGAGGCATGGACGCGCGTGTGCGGTACGTGGATGTCCGGCCGTATGCGTTGCCGGACACGTTCGCGGAGTTGGTCGGCCCGGCCGAGGGTGTCGTCGTGTTGCCCACGTCCCTGGATTGGACCCCGAAGCAGTCGTACGACCTGGCGGACGACGCCGACGTGCGCCTGCTGTACGAGACGGTGCTCCGTGAGGCGACGCGTGGCGAGGAACTCCGTCGCCACGTGAACGGGGACCTGCTGGCGCGCGTGTGGCCGCGGTTGTGGTTGCCGCTGCGCCTGCGGGTGCTGTGGGAGTCGAGGTTCCCGGACCTGGTCCCCGCGCCCGCATAACATTCCGGGCATGGATCCCCTGCAGGCCAGGCTCGCCCGTGTCGGCCTTGCCGCCGCCGCCACGTACGGTTTCGTCCTGGCGGGCGGCTACGCGGTCCAGGCCCACGGCTTCCTCGAACGTGTCTCGGACGACGTCGACCTGTTCACCGACGTCACCGACCCCACGGCGTTCGCCGAGGCGGTGGATCGTGTGGCCGCGGCCTATCGGATCGATGGCCTCATGGTCGACGTCGAACTCCTCGGGGACGTGTTCGCGCGCTTCGCGGTGACCGACGAGGCGGGCCGCGACGCGAAGGTCGAGATGGGCTGCGACTGGCGATCCCGCCCACCGTCCCAACTCGACATCGGTCCGGTCCTCCACCCCGACGACGCGGTGGCCAACAAGGTCACCACCCTGTTCGGCCGAGCCGCCCCACGCGACTACCTGGACGTCGACGCCGCCCTCGCCTCCGGCCGCTACACCGAGGAACGCCTCCTCGAACTCGCCGAAGAACACGACGCCGGTTTCGACCGCCCCTACTTCGCCCTGGCCCTCCAAGCCGTGGACCGCTGGCCGGATCGCGAGTACGCGGTGTACGGAGTGACCGAGGCACAGATTGCTCGCATGCGCGAGCGACTGAAGCAATGGGCCACCCACATGCGGCGTTGACCGGCGCATAGGCTCCGTTCGGGTGAACTCCCCGGCTCGTCCGGCGAAATGGTTGTCGGCGAGGGGTAGCCGGTCACCGGGAGTCGCGGGGTTTCGTGGCGCACGCGGGCCCGGCCCGGTGGCTGCCGGTGTCGATTTCCCATCCTCAGGAGTTGTCCCATGCGTATGCGCCTTCGCCCGCGCGCGGCTCTGGCCGTCACCGCCGGTGCCCTTGCCCTGTCCCTCGTGGACCTCTCCGCCGCCACGGCGGCCCCGGGCGTGGTGGTCATGTACCGCCTCGGCCAGGAGAAGGCCGTCTCCGATCCGCAGGCCGAACAGTGCCAACCCGGACTCGGAGCCGGCACCACGATCTCCAACAGGACCGAGGGCACGATCCTGCTGTTCCCGGACGGCAACTGCCAGACGAAGGTCTACGATCCGCTGGAGCCGGACCAGACCCGAACCACGCGCGTAGGTAGTTTCATGGCCCTGGACTGAGCCCCCGTACCGCCTCGCCTGCCCGCCGGCCCGGACCTCACCGGAGCGGTGGCAGGCGAACGGCCGGCCGATGTCGAGAACAGGGAGCGGGGAGCGCGGCGGGGACGGGGCGCTCGTGTCGGTCGAGGCCGCGGCGGTGAACCGTGACGCCCTTCCGCGAACCGAGAGCCCGCCCCCGTGCGAGGCAGAAGCATGGAGCCGTTCTCGGTGGGCCTGATGCGGATGGTCGCTCGTGCCGAGTAGTGGGTGACCGTGCCGCATTGTCGCGCGATCGAGGTCGGCCGGCAGCGGCTCGCCGGGTGGAGGTCGGCGTTCGGGGGCAATGTGGACGTCGATCTTCAGCGTGCGGAGCGTCCGGTCGACGCGATAAGTATGAAAATCATTTCGGATTGTCACGGCGCCACCTCGGCGCCGCTCCACACCTCGGCATCTCGGCCCGTCGGGCGTCGTTTCCGCGGGCTTCCCCTGCCCCGGGTCGCCCGCATGGCCGTGGCCGTGGCGGGCGTACTCGCTCTGGTGTCGGGCTCGGCCGCCTCCGTGGCGCCGCCTTCGCGGGCTTCGGCCCATGCGGACCACGCGCCGGCGGGCGGTGATCCCTCCGGGGGAGGGGCTCGTGAGGTCGAGGATCGCACGGGTGCGACCGTGGCCCTGGACGGCGCGCACTTGACGATGGCGCAGATGTCGGCGGTCTTCCGCGGCACGTCCGGCCCGGTGACACTCTCCGAGAGCGCCGCCGCGGACATGACCCGGACCCGCGACGGCGCACTGGCGTCATTGGCCCAAGGGCAACGCGTCTACGGGTGGAACCAGGCCCTCGGCCCGCTCAAGAACAAGGCGCTCACCGACGCCGAGCAGGTCGAGTTCCAAAAGCACATCCTGCGCTCGCACGCGGCCGGCACGGGTCCCGAACTCTCCTCCGGCGTCGCGCGCCTTGCCCTGGTCCTGCGTGCCAACGCGATGGCCCGGGGGCACATGGGAGTCCGTCCCGAGATGGTCCGGCGCATGCTCGCGCTGGTCAACGCCGGAGTGACCCCCGTCATGCCCGCGATCGGCTCGCTCGGTACGGGCGACCTCCAACCCATGGCCGCCGCCGGGCTCGTGCTCACGGGCGACGGTGCGACGGCTCGGTCGGCCGGCGGGGAACCCGGCCCCGCCGGCGACGTGCTCGCCCGCGCGGGCCTGCCCAGGACGTTCGAGTTGCAGGCGGGCGAGGCGCTGCCCCTGATCAGCGGCAGCGGTGTGCTGACCGCGCGCTACGTCGCCTCCGTGCTTCGCTCCGAGGCCTTCCTCGACCAATTCGGCGGCGCCTTCGCCCTGTTCATGGAGGCCACCCGCGCCGAGGCGGGCTCCCTGGACGCCCGGACCCACGCGGAACGCCGCATCCCCGCCGAGGAGCACGAGGCCGGCGTACTGCGCGCGCTGACCCAGGGCAGCCAGTGGATGACCGAGCAGGGTCGCACCCAGTACGGGGAGACGACCCCGCGCATCCAGGACGCGGTGTCCGTGCGCTCCACACCACACATCGCCGGCACGCTGCGGCAGACCCTCGCGGAGGCCGTCGCGATCATCGAGCGCGAGGCCAATTCCTCGACGTCCAACCCCCTCGTGTTCGAACGCCCGGACGGCAGCCGCGAGTTCGTGATGGGGGGCAACTACGACGACGCCCAGATCGGTCACGCCATCGACACCCTCAACGCCCAGGTCACCGACGTCGCCGTGCTCAGCCACGAGTTGTCGGCGCGCCTGATCGCCACCAAGTGGAGCTACGGCCTGCCCGACAACCTCGCGGGCCCGCCGGTCGGCCTCAATTCCGGCATGGTGCAGGCGCAGACCGTCGCGGCGGCGCTCGTGCCCGAGATGCAGGTACGGGCCGTGCCCGCCGGAGTCCTGTCCCGCCCCGAGAAGTTCGGACAGGAGGACCACAACACGATGGCCATGGCATCGGAGCGCAACCTCGACGACAACCTCGAACGCGCCGAGATCATCCTGGCCGTGCACTTCCTCCTGGCCGCACAGGGCATCGACGCGGCCCGCCCGCAGATGGGCGGCCTGGCCCTGGGCAAGCGCACCGCCGAACTCCACGCCCGCTTCCGGCAACACATCCCCGAACTGGGCGAAGACCGATGGATGACGCCCGACGTCGACAAGGCCGTCCACCTGGTCACCCACGAACACCTGCGCACCGACCCGCGGCCGGCCACCCACACGCAGTCCCTACCGCACCCACGCTGACGCCCCGCGGCACGACCGACCGCCCCCGACGCGAGGGGCGACACCACGCGGGCCGGACAGGACCACAGACAACTTGAACCACCCGGCCAACCCACACGTGATCTCAACCAACAAGGGGTGGCGACCAGGGGGTTTTGGAGCGGGGGGCCCCCCAAAAAAACCACGGGGGGCCCGGAGATAGACCCCGGGAGGAGTAAGTGAGCGGTAATCG